>NZ_JBHYJH010000082.1:0-43081 GCF_042740445.1 Streptomyces sp. NPDC059003
CCCCCACCCCACATGCGACGCTGATACCGATAGACGATGACCACCCGCCCCGAGGAAGTCGAAGAAGCCATGAGCCCCGCCGAAGGCGACCCGCGCATTCTGATCGTGGACGACGAGCCCGCAGTCCGCGAGGCCCTGCAGCGCAGCCTCGCGTTCGAGGGCTACGGCACCGAGGTCGCCGTGGACGGCGCGGACGCCCTGGAGAAGGCCGCGGCCTACCGCCCCGACCTGGTCGTACTCGACATCCAGATGCCCCGCATGGACGGCCTGACCGCGGCCCGCCGCCTCCGCGCCACCGGCTCGACCACCCCCATCCTGATGCTGACCGCCCGCGACACCGTGGGCGACCGGGTCACCGGCCTGGACGCGGGCGCCGACGACTACCTGGTCAAGCCGTTCGAGCTGGACGAGCTGTTCGCCCGGATCCGGGCGCTGCTGCGCCGCAGCTCGTTCGCGGCCGCCGCGGGCCGGGCCCCGGAGGGCGACGTGCTCGCCTTCGCCGACCTGCGCATGGACCTCGCGACCCGCGAGGTGACGCGCGGATCGCGGACGGTGGAGCTGACGCGGACGGAGTTCACGCTCCTGGAGATGTTCCTCGCGCACCCGCGCCAGGTGCTCACGCGCGAGCAGATCCTCAAGTCGGTGTGGGGCTTCGACTTCGAGCCGTCGTCCAACTCCCTCGACGTGTACGTCATGTATCTGCGCCGCAAGACGGAGGGGGGCGGCGAGCCGCGCCTGGTGCACACGGTGCGGGGCGTGGGGTACGTGCTGCGCGCCGACGCCGCGGGGACCGGCGGCCGCGAGTGAAGCGCCTGCTCCGCCGCTACCGCACGCTGCCGCTGCGCTCGCGCCTCGCGCTGCTCGTGGCGACGGCGGTGGCCGTCGCCGTCGCGGCGGCGGCGGTGTCCTGCTGGTTCGTGGTGCGCAACGTCCTGGTGAGCTCCCTCGACGACGCGCTGAGCGAGCGCCGCGGCATCGTCTCCGACGACCAGGTGCGCGGCCTCATCGACCCCGTCACCGAGCAGTGCGGCCGCGCGTCCATCGGGCGGGTCGACAGGCCGGACCTGTACCAGCAGATCGTCCAGGTGGTCGACCAGTCGGGCAACGGCTGCATCATCCTGGGCAAGCCGAACATCACCCTCGGCCTCAAGAAGTCGGACACCGCGGTCGCGCGGCGCGAGAAGGACGAGGCGTTCCACGACGCCACCACGTCCGACGGCACCAAGTACCGCGTCTTCACCTACCCCCAGCCCGGCCAGCCCTACGCCATCTCCGTCGCCCGCCCCCTCAACGAGGTCCAGGACACCCTGAGCAACCTCGTCCTGGTCCTCTCCCTGGTCGCCGGAGCCGGCGTCGTCGGCGCCGGAGTGGCCGGACTGTGGGTCGCCCGCACCGGCCTGCGCCCCGTCGACGAGCTGACCGCCGCCGTCGAGCACGTGGCCCGCACCGAGGACCTGGACCTGCGCATCCCGACGGACGAGGCGAGCGACGACGAGATCGCCCGCCTGTCGCGCTCGTTCAACTCCATGACGTCCGCGCTCGCCTCGTCCCGCGACCTCCAGCAGCAGCTGATCGCCGACGCCGGGCACGAACTCCGCACCCCGCTGACCTCCCTGCGCACCAACATCGAGCTGCTCGCCCGCAGCGAGGAGACCGGCCGCCCCATCCCGCCGGACGACCGCAAGGCCCTCCTCGCCTCCGTCAAGGCCCAGATGACCGAACTGGCCTCGCTCATCGGCGACTTGCAGGAGCTGTCCCGGCCGGACGCGGCGCAGGGCGGCAAGGTGCAGGTGGTGGCGTTGCACGACATCGTCGACGCGGCCCTGGAGCGGGCCCGGCTGCGCGGCCCGGACCTGGACTTCGAGGCGAGCCTCGCCCCCTGGTACGTCCGCGCGGAGCCCCCGGCCCTGGAGCGGGCCATCGTGAACATCCTCGACAACGCGGTGAAGTTCGGCCCCGCGGGCACCGTCATCGAGGTCGCCCTGAAGGACGGCGTCCTGACGGTGCGCGACCACGGCCCCGGCATCGCCGAGGACGAGCTTCCGCACGTCTTCGACCGCTTCTGGCGCTCGCCGACGGCCCGCAGCCTGCCCGGTTCGGGGCTCGGCCTGTCGATCGTGGCGCGCACGGTGCGGCAGTCGGGCGGCCAGGTGACGCTCGGTCCGGCGGACGGCGGCGGGACGGTGGCGACGGTACGGCTCCCGGGCGCGGGGACCCCGCCTCCGGCCACGCCGTGACCCGGCATCCGGCGAGGGCATTCAACGAGGACATCTAACGAGACGGAGCGTCTTGCGTTGCGCGGGCGCGGGTGTTACGGTCGGGGCGTTCTTGACGAGACGAGACGTCTCGTACGGAACGAAGTGCATACGCACCTCGCTCACCGTCGCCTACGAAAGAAGCCCCACTTGTTCCGTGCCCCAGCAGGCCCCACCGCCCCCACCGCCCCCACCACCCCCGTCGCCCCCGCCTCCCAGCTCACCCTCACCGACGTCACCAAGCGCTACCCCCACCACGTCGTCCTCGACCGCGTCTCCCTCTCCGTCCGGCCCGGCGAGAAGGCCGGCGTCATCGGGGACAACGGCTCGGGCAAGTCCACGCTCCTGCGCCTGATCGCCGGGGCCGAGCCGCCCGACAACGGGACGGTCACCGTCGTCGCCCCGGGCGGCACCGGACACCTCGCGCAGACCCTCGACCTGCCGGGCTCGGCGCGCGTCGGCGACGCCGTCGACCTCGCGCTCGCCGAACTGCGCTCCCTGGAGCGGCGGATCCGTGTCGCGGGTGCGGGGCTCGCCGACGCGGACCCGGCGGCGTACGAGCGCTATGCCGCGCTCGTCGAGGAGTTCGAGGCCCGCGGCGGATACGGCGCGGACCGCCGCGTCGACGTCGCCCTGCGGCACCTGGGCGAGCACACCGGGCTCGACCGGTCGCGGCGGCTCGGCACGCTCTCCGGCGGGCAGCGCTCCCGGCTCGCGCTCGCCGCGACACTCGCCTCCGCCCCCGAACTGCTGCTGCTCGACGAGCCCACCAACGACCTGGACGACGAGGCCGTGGCCTGGCTCGAGGAGCGCCTGCGCGCCCACCGCGGCACGCTCGTCGCCGTCACCCACGACCGGACGTTCCTCGACCGGGTCACCGACACCATCCTGGAGGTCGACCATGAGACGCGCTCCGTACGCCGCTACGGCAGCGGCTACGCCGGCTATCTGACCGCCAAGGCCGCCGAACGGGCCCGCCAGGAGCGGGAGTACGAGGAGTGGCGGGCCGAAGTGGCCCGGCAGTCGCGGCTCGCCGACGCGGGCATCGGGCGGCTGGATGCGATCCCGCGCAAGGCGCCGGCGGCGTTCAGCGGCGCGGGTGCCTTCCGGGCCCGCTCACGGGCGCACGGCGCGATGGGCCGGATTCGCAACGCCCGCGAACGGCTCGCCCGGCTCACGGACCGGCCCGCGCCCAGGCCGCCCGAGCCGCTGCGGTTCACGGCGGGCATCGAGGGCGCGGCGGACCGCGCCGTCGACCTCGCGGACGTCCGCGTGCCGGGGCGGCTCGCCCTCGACGAGCTGCACGTGCCCGCCGGCGGCCGGCTCCTGGTGACCGGGCCCAACGGCGCGGGCAAGTCCACGCTCCTGCGGGTGCTCGCGGGCGAGCTCGCCCCGGAGGCGGGCGCGACCGTGCGGCGGCCCGAGCGGGTCGGCCTGCTGCGTCAGGTGAACGCGCCGCTCTCCCCTGCGGAGGGGGCCCGTCCGCTCCTGTCGGCCTTCGGGGACGACCGCCGCGACGAGCTCCTGGCCCTGGGCCTGTTCCGCGAGGAGGACCTGGCCCGCCCGGTCCGGGACCTGTCCACGGGCCAACGCCGCCGCCTGGACCTGGCCCGCCTGGTCACGCGCCCGTACGACCTGCTCCTCCTCGACGAGCCGACGAACCATCTCTCACCGGCCCTGGTGGAGGACCTGGAGGCGGCCCTGGCGACGTACGCGGGCACGCTGATCGTGGTGACACACGACCGCCGCCTGCGGAAGTCCTTTGCAGGACCGGCAATCGAGCTGGGCCATTAAGCCCGTCCGGCGATTGAGGACGAGCGCGAAGCGCGGAAAGAAGGGGTCCTAGGGGCGGAGCCCCTAGTTTCGGGAAGGGGTGGGACTGGGGCGCCCCGCGAAGGCCTACCCGAACCCGATCCCGTACCCCTCAAGCCCCACCCGTATCCCGCCCTTCTCCACCCGCACATCACTGAGCCGCACGGCCCCGTCCCCGGGCAGCTTCGGCAGCTCGAAGGAGAGCGAGAGCCGGTCCACGAGGACGGGCCGCGTAAGCCCGTCGAGCCCCTTGAGCAGCGCGGGATCCAGCCCCAGCCGCTTGAGCAGCGCGGGGTGCTCCATCGCCACGTCAAGGAGGTTGAGCCGCATCACGTCGGCCACGAAACGGGGGGAGCCGGTGACGTCGTTCAGCTTGGCGTCGCTCTTCAGGGCCTCGCGCACGACGTCCTCCGGCACACCGAGCCGGTCCGCGATCGTCGGCACGGCGAGCAGCGCCTTCGCCCTGGCCGACTCGCCCGCGACCCGCCGCGCGGACTTGCGGCTCAGATGGAGGCCCTCGGTGGGGCGGTTGCCGGGCCGGTACGTGGCCAGGTCGCCGATGTCGAGCCGCATGCGGTCGATGTCGGTGGCCACGCCGCGGTCGCCGGTGCGCTCGATCCGGGCGTCGGCGCGCACCTTCAGCGGGTGCCCGGCCACGGGCAGGGTGCCGCGCGCGAGGACCTGGTCGCGGCCGTGCCCGGTGAACGTCACCTGGGAGGCGCCGAGTTCGCGGTTCAGGTCGTCGAAGGAGAGCAGCACCTCGCCGCGCATCCGCCCGATCACGGCACCGGTGAGGGAGGTGGGCCCGTCGCCCTTCAGGGTGACGTCGGTGGCCTTCGCGGAGACCTTCGCGAGCGAGACCCGGTCGGCGGCGACGTCGGGGACGGTCACCTCGACCTGGTCGAGCCGCTGGTCGAGGACCTGGGTGAGGAAGGGGAAGCCGTCGATCTCGACCTCGGGCGCCGCGCTCAGGTTCAGCTGGTCCTTGAGCTTGTCGGCGGCCTGGTGCTCGGCGTACAGAAGCGCCCAGCGGTCGGCGAGGACCAGGAAGGCGGCGCCGACGGCGAGGGCGATCAGCGTCTTCGCGGCGAGCGGGAGCCCGGCGAAGCGGTTGCGACGGCGACGGCTGCCGCGGCGGTGGTTGGGGGGAGACCACGGCTCGTCGGCCCGGGCGTCCGCGTCGTCCTCCCGCAGGAACTCGTCCAGCGGGTTCGGCGCGAGGTCGCCCAGCTCGTCGTAGGGATTGGGCTTGGAAACGGGGTCAGTTGTGGCTATGCGGTGGGGGGAACGCATCAGGTGATCTCACCATACGTTCACACCCCACCCCAAGCCTCACTGCGGAGAGTTACTTCACAACCGTGATCCGGTCCGCCTTCGGCGGCGCGATCGGCTTGTCCGCCGAGGAGTTGGCGGCGAAGTAGTCGTTGAGCGCCTTCAGGTCGTCGCCGCCGACCAGCGGCTTCGTGCCCTTGCCCAGCTCGGCGAAGCCGTCGCCGCCGCCGGTGAGGAAGGAGTTCATGGCGACGCGGTAGGTGGCGTTCGGGTCGAGCGCCTTGCCGTTCAGCTTCACGGAGTCGGTGACGATCCGGTCGGCGCCGGACTTCGTCATGTCGAGCGTGTACGTGAAGCCGTCCGACACCTGGAGGATCTTCGGGGAGGCCTGGTTCGGGCCGCTGACCTGCTGGCGCAGGGCCGTGAGCAGCTGCGCGCCGGTGAGGTCGACGAGGTTCACGGTGTTGCTGAACGGCTGCACGGTGAACGCCTCGCCGTACGTCACGACGCCGTCGCCCTCGCCGCCGCTCGCCTTGTGGACGAGGTCGGAGCGGATGCCGCCCGGGTTCATCAGGGCGAGCTCGGCCTTCGGGTCCAGGGACTTGGCGTGCGCGAGCTGCGCGTCGGCGATCAGGTCGCCGAGCGGGGCCTCGGGGGTGGTGGCGCCCCGGCCGGGGATGTCGCCGGAGATGTAGCCGACGGGCCGGTTGGCGATCGGCGCGGCCAGCTTGTTCCAGCGCTCGATCAGGCGCGTCATGTCACCGGCCTTGGGCTGGTCACGACGGACGACCCTGTTGGCGGACTTGACGCTCATCCGCACGATGTCCTTGGTCTTGCGGTCGTACGTGAGGGTGGTGTCCGTGTAGAGCTTCCCGTACGACGACGCCGACGTGACCATGCGTGGCTTGCCCGCCGGGTCCGGGATGGTGCAGACGTACGCCTGGTGGGTGTGGCCGGTGACGAACGCGTCGACCTTGGGCGAGGCGCCCTTGGCGATCGCGGTGATCGGACCGGAGATGCCGTCGCCCGCGCCCGGCGAGTCGCAGTCGTAGTTGTAGGCCTGACTGGCCGGGGAGCCGCCCTCGTGGATGAGGGTGACGATCGACTTCACGCCCTGCTTGTCGAGGACCTTGGCGTACTTGTTGATCGTCTCGATCTCGTCGTGGAACTTCAGGCCCTTGATGCCGTCCGCCGAGACGATGTCCGGGGTGCCTTCGAGGGTCAGGCCGATGAAGCCGATCTTCACGCCCTTGTGCTTCCACACCCAGTAGGGCTTGAGGATGGGCTTGCCGGTCTTCTCGTTGGTGACGTTCGCGGCGAGGTACGGGTAGTCCGCGCCCTTGAACTTCTTCGGCTTGCCGTGCTTGTCCTTCTCGAAACAGCCGTCCTTGGGGTGACAGCCGCCGTTCTGGATGCGGGCCAGCTCCTTGGCGCCCTCGTCGAACTCGTGGTTGCCGACGCTGGTGACGTCCAGGTCCATCTTGTTCAGGGCCTCGACGGTCGGCTCGTCGTGGAAGAGCCCGGACAGCAGCGGGCTCGCCCCGATGAGGTCGCCCGCCGCCGCCGTCACCGAGTAGGGGTGACCCTTGCGCGCCGTGCGCAGGGACGTCGCCAGGTACTCGGCGCCGCCCGCGTCGATCTTCTTCTCCGTGCCGTCGGGCTGCTTCTCGGTGACCTGCCCCGAGGATCCCGCGGGCGGCTGCAGGTTTCCGTGGAAGTCGTTGAAGGAGAGCAGCTGTACGTCGACCGTGCGCTTCTTGGCGTGGTGTCCCGCGGCCTGCATCCGGTCCTGGCCCTGCTCCTGGCCCGCGGCCGCGGGCAGCGCGGCGGCGAGTGCGCCGACGGTGGCGAGGCCCGCCGTGACGGCGAGGACACGGGCGGCGCGGCGCCTGGGCCTGCGTGCCTTCGGTATGGCTGACACGAATTCCCCTGGAGTGGTGAGAGACGACTGGGACCGTCCGGCAGCCTATGGTCAACGCGCGTAGCGCAACAGAGCCCAGCTGGTTACAGCCTGATTGCCATTACGGGGACGGATTGAGCCCGTCCGGCGATTGAGGACGAGCGCGCAGCGCGATGACGCCCACCGCTTCCCCTCCACCGGCAACCCTCGACTTACCCTCGACGCATGACAGCTGAGCAGCCCGCAGGGACACCCGCCGCCCTTCGACAGATCGACACCTACGACGCACTGTCGGCCGACCAGGCCACCGCCGTGCTCGGGCTCCTCGCCGAGGCCGCCCGCACGGACGGCCAGCAGGCCGTGTCCGAGCAGGGGCGGCTGCAACTGCGGGGCGGCGCCCGGGAGGGCGTGCGGCATCTGGTGCTCACCGTCGGCGACGACCTCGTGGGGTACGCGCAGCTGGAGGACACCGACCCCGTCGAGGCCCCGGCCGCCGAGCTCGTCGTGCATCCGGCGCACCGGGGCCACGGGCACGGGCGTGCGCTCGGCACGGCGCTGCTCGCGGAGTCCGGCCGGCGTCTGCGCGTGTGGGCGCACGGCGGGCACGCGGCGGCGCGGCACCTCGCGCAGGTGCTCGGCCTCACCCTGTTCAGGGAACTGCGGCAGATGCGGCGCCCGTTGACCGACCTCGACCTGCCGGATCCGGTGCTTCCGGAAGGGGTGCGGGTACGGGCCTTCGCCCCCGGCGAGGACGACGCGGCGTGGCTCGCGGTGAACGCCGAGGCGTTCGCGCACCACCCCGAGCAGGGCTCCCTCACCCAGCGCGACCTCGACGACCGCAAGGCGGAGCCGTGGTTCGACCCGGCCGGGTTCTTCCTGGCCGAGCGGACGGCCGAGGGCGGGGGCGCCGAGCTGATCGGCTTCCACTGGACGAAGGTGCACGCGGCCGAGGGGCTCGGCGAGGTGTACGTGCTCGGGGTGCGGCCCGGCGTGCAGGGCGCCGGGCTCGGCAAGGCGCTCACCACGATCGGGCTCCGCCACCTCGCGGGTTCCGGTCTGCCGACGGCGATGCTGTACGTGGACGCGGACAACAAGGCGGCGGTGAGCGTGTACGAGCGCCTCGGCTTCGTCACGCACGAGACCGACCTGATGTACCGCACCGAATCCTGATGCGCAGCGGCACCCCAACCACCTGAGGGGCGGCGTCACTTGACGCCGCCCCTCTTTTGCACCACCCTTTCACTACTCAATTAGTGAAAGGGTGGTGCACGGCCGTGATCGAGTACCGCATCGACCGGCGCAGCGGCGTCGCCACGTACCTCCAGATCGTCCAGCAGACCCAGCAGGCCCTGCGCCTGGGACTGCTCGCGCCCGGCGACAAACTGCCCACGGCCCGCGAGGTCGTCGAGGCCACCGCCATCAATCCGAACACGGTCCTGAAGGCCTACCGCGAGCTGGAGCGCGAGGGCCTGGTCGAGGCGCGCCGCGGCCTCGGCACGTTCGTCCGCAGGGCGCTCGGGGCCGCCCAGGGCGACTCGCCGCTGCGCGCCGAACTCCTCGCCTGGACCGGGCGCGCCCGCGCGGCGGGCCTCGAACGGGAGGACGTGGCGGCGCTGTTCGCCGCCGTACTGGAGGAGCAGTTCGCCCGGCAGGACGGGACAGGCGCCACGACCAGCACCACGACAAGTACCGCGACCAGCCACGCCACCACTTAGGGGGACCCGCATGACCGACACGGCCATCGAGGCGGACGGGCTCACGCTCGCCTACGGCCGCCGCCGCACGCCCGCCCTGCGGGACTGCTCCTTCCGGCTCGCCGCGGGGCGCGTGTGCGCGGTCGTCGGGCCCAACGGCGCGGGAAAGTCCACGCTGTTGGCGCTCGCCGCCGGACTGCTCCGCCCCACGGGCGGCCGCCTCTCCGTCCTCGGCACCGACGCCGCCGCGGCCCGCCCCCGCGTGGCGTACGTGGCGCAGGACAAGCCGCTCTACCCGCGGCTCAGCGTCGCCGACACGCTGCGGCTCGGCGCCGAGCTCAACCCGGGCCGCTGGGACGCGGCCGCCGCCGACCGCGTCATGGCCGACGGCGGCCTCGACCCGCGCGCCCGCGTCCGCTCGCTCTCCGGCGGCCAGCGCACCCGCGTCGCGCTCGCCCTCGCCCTCGGCAAGCGCCCCGAACTGCTGCTCCTGGACGAGCCGATGGCCGACCTCGACCCCCTCGCCCGCCACCGCCTGATGGGCACCCTCATGGCCGAGACCGCCGAGCACGGCACCACCGTCGTCATGTCCTCGCACATCGTCGGCGAACTGGCCGACGCCTGCGACCACCTGCTGCTCGTCTCCGACGGCGGCATCCGGCTCGCGGGCGGCATCGACGACCTCGTCCACGCACACGCCCTGGTCACCGGGCGCGCCCCGCTCTCGGACCTCGCCGCGCACACCGTCGTCGAGTCCCGCGCGTCCGGCCGCGGGCTCACCGCCCTCATCCGTCCCGAAGGCCCCCTCCGCCTCGACAGCGGCTGGGGCGTCCAAGAGCCTTCCCTGGAGGAGCTGTTGCTCGCCCATCTCCGCTCCCCCGACGCGCCGCCCCTGCTCACGCCCGGCGCGAACCCCGCCGACCGCGCGGCGGTGACGGCATGACGACCGCGTCCCTGACCCCGGCCGCCTCCCGGCCCCCGGCCGCCGCGAGGGCCGCCCGCGCCTCCGTCCTGCCCGGCTCCCTGCGGTCCGTCCTGCGCCTGCACCGGACCACCCTGTGGGCCGCGCTCGCGCTCACCGTGCTCGCCGCGGCCGTGACGTCCTACGTGCGCCTCGCGGCCGAGGGGAACCCCGGGCTAATCGAGCCCTTCGGCCTCTCCAACACGCACGACCTGCTGAACGTGTACCTGTCGAGGGGCGCGTGGGCGCTGCTCCTGGTGCCGCTCGCCGTCGGCGCCTTCACCGCGGGCCCCCTCGTCGCCCGTGAACTCGAAGGCGGACTGCACCGGTTCGCCTGGTCCCAGGGCGACTCACCGGCCCGCTGGCTCGCCGCCCGGCTCACCGTGGGCGGCGCGCTCGCCGTCGCCGCGGGCCTCGCGGTCATCGGCGTCTTCGAGCTCGGCGGCCACGACATCGTGCACGCCCAAGGGTCCCTGCGCTGGGCCGACCCGGGCATCTACGCGGCGACCGGGCCCGCCGTCGTCGCGTACTGCCTGCTCGCCGTCGCCGTCGGCACGCTCGCCGGACTGCTCGTGCGCCGCACCCTGCTCGCCATGTCCGCCACGGGCCTCGTCACCGGCGCCGCCCTGTGGCTGTTCAGCAGCGTCCGCTGGGACCTCGTCCCGGCCGACACCGTCGTCGACTCCGGCGCCCGCGCCATCGAGTTCTGGTGGCCCCGCAACATGCCGGGAGACGTCCACCTGGTGGGCCAGGGCGTCACCAACGCCGCCGGTGAGCGCTTCTCGCCGGGCGAGTGCCTGCCGGACCCCGCTCCCGGCTCCGACTGCCCCGCCGACCTCCACGCCGTCCAGGCGTACGCGGACTTCCACCCCCGCTCGCACTTCTGGTACGCGCAGCTCATCGAGACCGGAATCGTCCTCGCGCTCACCGCGGCGGCGGTGTACGCATCGTTCTGGATACTGCGGCGCCGCACGCCGTGAGTACGCCCTGACGTGTAGACGTCTGGGGGATGCCACGCCAACCCCCAGGCGTCATGTCGGCGTAACCAATGATTCAGACAGGCTTGCGACGCTCAGGCAATGCAGCCCCCCACCGTGCCCGACCCGCATGGCCGAGCGCGCCCGAACGGTCAGGTCCGTCCCGCGCCCGCGCTCTCCGGCGCGCCCACCGGGGGCCACGCGCGGAAGAATGGGCCCATGAGCGAGCCCACCGTACCCACCGAAGTCGCAAGCCCCGACGCCGACGGCCTGAGGCACGCCCAGCCCTCCGTCGGCTCCCTGGCGGCGCACCGCCCGCACACGCTGGCGGCGACGGTCTCCGACCTGGACCCGGACATCGACGCGGACCTCGACGGGTACGACGAGGACGCCCAGGCCTCGCCCGACGGCGCCGAGCTGCCGCAGGGCCGCTTCCTGGACCGGGAGCGCAGCTGGCTCGCCTTCAACGAACGCGTCCTGGAGCTCGCCGAGGACCCGAACACGCCCCTGCTCGAACGGGCCAACTTCCTGGCGATCTTCGCGTCGAACCTGGACGAGTTCTTCATGGTCCGCGTCGCCGGTCTGAAGCGGCGCATCGCGACCGGCGTCGCCACCCGTTCGGCCTCCGGCCTCCAGCCCCGCGAGGTCCTGGAGCTCATCTGGAACCGCTCCCGCGAGCTCATGGCCCGGCACGCCGCCTGCTACCAGGAAGAGGTCGCCCCCGCCCTCGCCGACGAGGGCATCCACGTGGTGCGCTGGCACGAGCTCACGGACAAGGAGCAGTCCCGGCTCTACACGCTGTTCATGCAGCGCATCTTCCCGGTCCTCACCCCGCTCGCCGTGGACCCCGCGCACCCCTTCCCGTACATCTCGGGCCTGTCCCTGAACCTCGCCGTGGTCATCGAGAACCCGGTCACGGGCCACGAGCACTTCGCGCGCGTCAAGGTCCCGCCGCTCCTGTCCCGCTTCCTGGAGGCCTCGCCGCAGCGGTACGTCCCCATCGAGGACGTCATCGCCGCGCCCAAGCACCTCCAGGAGCTGTTCCCGGGCATGAACATCCGGGAGCACCACATGTTCCGGCTCACCCGGAACGAGGACCTGGAGGTGGAGGAGGACGACGCGGAGAACCTCCTCAAGGCCCTGGAGAAGGAGCTCATGCGGCGCCGCTTCGGGCCGCCGGTGCGCCTGGAGGTCGAGGAGTCCATCGACAAGGGCGTCCTCGACCTGCTGATGCGGGAGTTGAAGATCGGCGAGTCGGAGGTGCACCCGCTGCCGGGGCCGCTCGACCTCACCGGCCTGTTCGCCATCGCGGGCCTCGACCGGCCCGAGCTGAAGTACCCCAAGTTCGTTGCGGGCACGCACCGCGACCTCGCCGAGGTCGAGTCGGCGTCCGCGCCCGACATCTTCGGCGTGCTGCGCGGCGGCAAGGACGTGCTCCTGCACCACCCGTACGACTCGTTCTCCACGTCCGTGCAGGCCTTCCTGGAGCAGGCCGCCGCCGACGACAACGTCCTCGCCATCAAGCAGACCCTGTACCGCACCTCCGGCGACTCCCCGATAGTGGACGCGCTCATCGACGCCGCCGAGTCCGGCAAGCAGGTCCTCGTCCTCGTCGAGCTCAAGGCCCGCTTCGACGAGCAGGCCAACATCAAGTGGGCGCGGAAGCTGGAGGAGGCGGGCTGCCACGTCGTGTACGGCCTCGTCGGCCTGAAGACCCACTGCAAGCTGTCGCTCGTCGTCCGCCAGGAGGGCGACAACCTGGTCCGCTACTCGCACGTCGGCACCGGCAACTACCACCCCAAGACCGCCCGCCTCTACGAGGACCTCGGCGTGCTCACGGCCAACCAGGAAGTCGGCGCGGACCTCTCCGACCTCTTCAACCGGCTCTCCGGCTACTCGCGCCGCGAGACCTACCGCCGCCTGCTCGTGGCCCCGCGGTCCCTGCGCGACGGCCTGATCACCCGCATCAACCGCGAGGTCCAGCACCACCGCGCGGGCCGCCCCGCCTACGTCCGGATCAAGGTCAACTCGATCGTCGACGAGGCCGTCATCGACGCGCTCTACCGCGCCTCGCAGGCGGGCGTCCCGGTCGACGTGTGGGTGCGCGGCATCTGCGCGGTCAGGCCCGGCGTCGCGGGCCTGTCCGAGAACATACGCGTGCGGTCCGTGCTCGGCCGCTTCCTTGAGCACTCACGGGTCTTCGCCTTCGGCAACGGCGGCGAACCGGAGGTGTGGCTCGGCAGCGCCGACATGATGCACCGCAACCTCGACCGCCGCATCGAGGCCCTCGTCAGGGTCAGCGACCCAGGTCACCGGGCGACCCTGAACCGGCTCCTCGAAACCGGCATGTCGGACACCACGGCCTCGTGGCACCTGGGGGCGGACGGCAACTGGACGCGGCATGCCACGGACCCGGAAGGCCAGCCCCTGCGGAACGTACAGGAGATGCTCATAGACGCCCGGAGGCGCCGGCGTGGCACAGCAACACCATGAGATGACGGCGGGCGAGGTCCTTTCGGTCTACCTGCAGCACCAGGCGACCGACTTCCTCCGCTCGCTGCGGCTGCACCGCGAGTCCGCGACGGACGCGCAGGGAGCCGAGGAGTCCCTGGCCGCGGCGCGCTCCCTGCGCCGCGCCGCCCGCCGTGTCGGCGCGACGCTCCACACGTTCCGTCCACTCCTGGACCAGGAGTGGACGGAGTCCCTCCGCCCGGAGCTGGCGTGGCTCTCGGGCACGCTGGCCCGTGAACACGCGTACGCTGCGCGGCTCGAACGGTTGCTGGGCGCCCTCCACCGGCTCTCGGCACCCCCGCCTGCGGCCCCCCTGCCGCCGCTCCGCGGCGGCTCTCCTCCCGCCCACCCACCCATGGGTGAACCAACGGGCGTACCCAAGCCCATCAGGTCTACTGGTTCCGTACCGGCTGTGGGCAGTCGTCCCGCAGGGCGGGACGGGTGGGCACAGCCCCACGCGCCGGGCGCCGCCAACTCCAGGACCGGCGCAGCCAACCTCCCCGGCCAAGGGCAAGGGCAAGGGCAAGGGCAAGGGCAAGGCGCCAAGAAGCCAACGGGCCAGCTGGCCCTCGGCGCCGCCAAGGCCGCCGCGCTGCTGGAGCGCCAGCTCACCCTCGCCCGCACCCGCGCCCACTCCGCCGCCCTCCAGGCCTTCGGCTCCTCCCGCTTCCACGCCGTCGCGGACAACGTCGCCGTCCTGGCCAGCGAGGTCCCCCTCCGCCCCGCCCCGGAGGCCGACCTCAAACCCCTGGCCGCGACGGCCGAGGCCCACCTCGAGGAGGCGGTCGCCGCCCTCCCCCTGCTCCTCGCGGGCCACCCGTACAACGCGGAGGCCCTCGTCCACGGCCTCGCCGCCGACACGGCACCGGAGGCCCAGGACGCCCCCTGGCTGAAGGTCCGCTCCCTGCTGCGCCTGCACCGCTACGCCCAGGAGGTGCTCCTCGGCGACGCCCCGCCCGACGCCCGCCTGCTCCACGCGGGCCAGGCCCTCGACCACCACCGCGAGGCGGCGGACGCCGCGGCCGCGGCGGCGTCGGCGGCCCGCACGCCCCGCATCGCCCCCGCCACCGCGTACGCCCTTGGCGTGCTCCACGCCGACCAGCGGCACGAGGTGGAGGCGGCGAGGTTCGCGTTCCAGCGGGCCTGGCTGCGCGAGGCGGTCACCACGTAAGGAAGGAAGGGCGAGGGCTCCATGGGCGGACCGGCACAAGACCCGATCAGCGCGGCGGGCTGCGTCCTGTGGCGCCGTTCCCCGGTGCACGGCGCCCTGGAGTTCTGCGTCGTGCACCGGCCCAAGTACGACGACTGGTCCTGGCCCAAGGGCAAGCTGAAGCCCGGCGAGACCCTCCTGGACTGCGCCGTGCGCGAGGTCGAGGAGGAGACCGGCTTCACCTGCGTACTGGGCCCGCCCCTCCCCGCGGCCCACTATCTGGCGAACGGCCGCCCCAAGGTCGTCCACTACTGGGCCGCCGAGGCGGGCCCCGGCCACTTCACCCCCAACCGCGAGGTCGACCGCATCCGCTGGCTCCCCGCACCCGAGGCCCGCGCCCGCCTCACCCAGTACCGGGACCGCCGCCTCCTGGACGTATGGCTCGGGGCGGCGCGCACCGCATGACGGCGCACGGCACAGCGCCGCACGCCCCCTCATTCGTCACGCGCCCGTCGCCGTAATCGGCCCGTGACCTAACCACAACGTCCGCGTAGGTTCACCGCTCGTTCACTTACGCCCATCGACCGCTTCACCTGATCTGCCTAATTTCGGCCTTACGTGATGCGTGGCGTGACCGCCCTGATCGCTCCCGCACCACGTGTTGGAACCAGCGATGGAACCTGCGGCCGTCCACGGCCTCCCCGAACCACTTCGCACGCCGCCACCACCGGCCGACCAAACGGCCCGGCGGCTCCCGGAAGGAACTCCCGAAAGTGAAGCTTCAGCGCATGAACCGGCGGGCCCTCACCCTCGGTGCTCTCGCCGTCTCCGGCGCCCTGGCCCTCACGGCGTGCGGCTCGGACGACACCGGCGACAAGGACGGCGGCAAGACGACCACCGCCAACAGCAAGATCGACTGTGAGGGCGCCAAGGGCCAGCTCATGGCCTCCGGCTCGTCCGCGCAGAAGGGTGCGATCGACGCCTGGGTCAAGCAGTACCGCGCGGCCTGCAAGGACGTGCAGCTGCAGTACAAGCCCGACGGCTCCGGCGCCGGCATCACCTCCTTCCTGCAGGGCCAGACCGCCTTCGCGGGCTCCGACTCGGCCCTGAAGCCGGAGGAGATCGCGCAGTCGAAGAAGGTCTGCAAGAGCAGCCAGGCCATCGACCTGCCGCTGGTCGGCGGCCCGATCGCGATCGGCTACAACGTCCCGGGCGTCGACAGCCTCACCCTGGACGCCAAGACCATCGCCGACATCTTCAACGACAAGATCAAGAACTGGGACGACAAGGCGATCAAGAAGCTCAACCCCGACGCCAAGCTCCCCAGCACCAAGATCCAGGCCTTCCACCGCTCCGACGAGTCCGGCACCACGGACAACTTCACCAAGTACCTGAAGGGCGCCGCCCCCTCCGCGTGGCCGTACGAGCCCGCCAAGAGCTGGGCGGCCAAGGGCGGCCAGTCCGCGAGCGGCTCCTCCGGCGTCGCCCAGCAGGTGAAGCAGACCGAGGGCGCCATCTCCTACATGGAGCTGTCGTACGCCAAGGAAGGCATCAAGACCGTCGACGTCAAGACGGGCGCCAAGGAGCCGGTCAAGGCCACCGTCGACAACGCCTCCAAGGCCATCGCCGAGGCCAAGGTCGTCGGCAAGGGCAAGGACCTGGCCATGGAGCTGAACTACAAGCCCACGGCCGAGGGCGCGTACCCGATCATCCTGGTCACGTACGAGATCGTCTGCGAGAAGAACAACAACAAGGAAACCCTCGCCACGACGAAGTCCTTCCTGAACTACATCGCCAGCGAGGACGGCCAGTCCGTGCTGAAGGACGAGTCCTACGCCCCGATGCCGACCGAGATCATCACCAAGGTCCGCGAGACCGTCAAGGGCCTGAGCTGACCTAAGAGCGCGGCCCGCCTCCCCGGCGGGCCGCGCCGTCCGGTGCACCGCCGCCTGGAGCCGCCCGCGCCCACCGCACGGCCGGCTCCGCAGACCGGAGAACCCCATGGACATACCCACCGACACACCTCCCCCGCCCTCGCACGTCGAGGACGCCAAGCCCACGACCACCGAGCAGAAGCGCGCCGCACGCGGCGCCACCCGCCCCGGTGACCGGATCTTCCTCGCCCTCTCCCGGGGCTCGGGCATCGCGCTGCTGCTGATCATGGCCGCCGTCGCGGCCTTCCTCGCCTACCGCGCGTCCATCGCCCTCGCGGACAACGAGGGCAACTTCCTCACCACCTTCGAGTGGGACCCCGCCGGCGTCATGCACGACGGCAAGCCCTACTTCGGCATCGCCGTCCTGGTCTTCGGCACCATCGTGAGCTCGATCATCGCGCTCGCCATCGCCGTGCCCGTGGCCGTCGGCATCGCGCTGTTCATCTCGCACTACGCGCCGCGCAAGCTGGCCGCCCCCATCGCGTACGTGATCGACCTGCTGGCCGCCGTGCCCTCGATCGTGTACGGCCTGTGGGGCGCCCTCGTCGTCGCCCCGAACCTCACCGGTCTCTACAGCTGGCTCGACGACTACTTCGGCTGGACCGGCATCTTCGAGTACGAGGGCGGCGCCCCGCGCTCCCTCATGACCGTCGGCATCCTGCTCGCGATCATGATCCTGCCGATCATCACCAACGTGAGCCGCGAGGTCTTCCTCCAGGTCCCGAAGATGCACGAGGAGGCCGCGCTCGCCCTCGGCGCCACGCGCTGGGAGGTCATCCGCATGTCGGTGCTCCCCTTCGGCCGCTCCGGCATCATCTCCGCCTCGATGCTGGGCCTCGGCCGCGCGCTCGGCGAGACGATCGCCGTGGCCACCGTGCTCTCCCCGAGCTTCCTGATCCAGACGTCCGTGCTCGACTACGGCGGCGGCACGTTCGCGCAGAACATCGCCAGCAAGTTCAGCGAGGCCAGCGAGTACGGCCGGGACGCCCTCATCGCCTCCGGTCTCGTCCTGTTCATCATCACGCTCCTCGTCAACGGCGCGGCCCGGCTGATCATCGCCCGCCGCAAGGAGTACTCGGGGGCCAACGCATGAGCACCACGACCGTCAAGCCCGCCCCCGTCAGCCTGAAGGCCGCGCGCCTGCCCCGCTGGGCGCCGTACGCCCTCGCGGCCGGCTCCCTCGCCGTCGCCGTCGCGGTCGGCCTCGGGGCGGGCCTGGAATCGCGCCTCCAGTGGGGCCTGATCGCGGCCCTGCTGTTCGTCGGCGCCTCCTACGCCCTCGCGGCCCGGGTGGAAGGCTCCCGCCAGGCCAAGGACCGCCTCGCCACCTCGGTGGTGTGGGTGATGTTCCTGCTCGCCGTCGTCCCGCTGGCGTCGCTGATCTACGAGACCGTCAAGCGCGGCGTGAAGGTCTTCGACGGCTACTTCCTGACCCACTCCATGGGCGTCGTCGCCGACGACGAGGCCGGCGGCGGCATCTACCACGCCATCATCGGCACCCTGGAGCAGGTCGGCCTCGCCTGCCTGATCGCCGTGCCGATCGGCCTGCTCACCGCGATCTACCTCGTCGAGTACGGCCGGGGCAAGCTCGCCAAGGCCGTCACCTTCTTCGTCGACGTCATGACGGGCATCCCGTCGATCGTCGCGGGACTGTTCGTCCTCAGCTTCTGGATCCTGATCCTGGACTTCGACTTCTCCGGCTGGGCCGGCGCCATGGCGCTGTCGATCCTGATGATGCCGGTGGTCGTGCGCTCCACCGAGGAGATGCTCAAGCTCGTCCCGAACGAGCTGCGCGAGGCCTCCCTCGCCCTCGGCGTACCGAAGTGGCGCACCATCCTGAAGGTCGTCCTGCCCACCGCCATCGGCGGCATCACGACCGGCGTCATGCTGGCCGTCGCCCGCATCGCGGGCGAGACCGCCCCCGTGCTGCTCCTGGTCTGGACGAACCCCTTCATCAACACGGACCCGTTCAACGGCCCGCAGGGCTCGCTGCCGCTGTACATCTACCAGCAGTACGCGTCCGGCACCGCCGCCGGCTACGACCGCGCCTGGGCGGCGGCGCTCGCCCTCATCGCCTTCATCATGATCCTCAACCTCGTGGCCCGCGGCATCGCCCGCTGGAAGGCCCCGCGGTATCGATGAGCGGCTCCGCCGCACGACAGGTCGCTGACGCGGCCAGAGCGACCGACAGCAGTACCCCTCATTTCCGAAAGCAGTGATCCCCATGGCCAAGCGAATCGACGTCTCGGGCCTCAATGCCTACTACGGATCGCACAAGGCGATCGAAGACATCTCCATGACGGTCGAGCCCCGCTCGGTGACGGCCTTCATCGGCCCCTCCGGCTGCGGCAAGTCCACGTTCCTGCGCACCCTGAACCGCATGCACGAGGTCACCCCCGGCGGCCGCGTCGAGGGCAAGGTGCTCCTCGACGGCGACGACCTCTACGGCTCCGGTGTCGACCCGGTGAACGTGCGCCGCACCATCGGCATGGTCTTCCAGCGCCCGAACCCGTTCCCGACCATGTCGATCTACGACAACGTCGCGGCGGGCCTGAAGCTCAACGGCGCGTACAAGAAGTCCGAGCTGAACGACGTCGTCGAGAAGTCCCTCAAGGGCGCCAACCTCTGGAACGAGGTCAAGGACCGCCTGAACAAGCCGGGCTCCGGCCTCTCCGGCGGCCAGCAGCAGCGCCTGTGCATCGCCCGCGCCATCGCCGTGGAGCCCCAGGTCCTCCTCATGGACGAGCCCTGCTCCGCCCTCGACCCGATCTCCACGCTCGCCATCGAGGACCTGATCGGCGAGCTGAAGGAACGGTTCACGATCGTCATCGTGACGCACAACATGCAGCAGGCGGCCCGCGTCTCGGACCGCACGGCCTTCTTCAACCTCGCGGCGGTCGGCCAGCCCGGCAAGCTCATCGAGATCGACGAGACCGAGCGCATCTTCTCCAACCCGTCGGTCCAGGCCACCGAGGACTACATCTCCGGCCGCTTCGGCTGAGCCACCCCGACTCCCCGCGGTGCTGCATGGCGGTGCCACCGCAGGGACGCAAAAGGGCCCGCCCCCCTGGCTTCCATCCAGGGGGGCGGGCCCGCGGCACTCTCCAACCCAGCTCGCGAAGCCTTTCAGCCCGGCTCGGCAAATATCCAGCCCGTCCGGCGTTTGAGGACGAGGCGCGAAGCGCCAACTGCTTTTCGGGGGTGCTAGGGGGCTGGCCCCCTAGTTCGGGAAGGGGCGGGCCTGGGGCGCACCGCGAGGCCTACAGGAACGCCAGATTCACGATCCAGAAGCTGAGCGCAGCGACAAGCGCGGCCGCAGGCATGGTGATGAACCACCCAAGAATGATGTTCTTGGCGACCCCCCACCGCACCGCGTTGACCCGCTTCGTGGCCCCCACACCCATGATCGCCGAGGTGATGACATGCGTCGTGGAAATGGGCGCGTGGAACATGAAGGCGGTGGTGAACATGATCCCCGCCCCCGTGGTCTCCGCGGCGAACCCCTGCGGCGGATCAAGCTCAATGATCTTCCGCCCGAGGGTCCGCATGATCCGCCACCCACCGGCGTACGTACCGAGCGACAGCATCACCGCACAGGAGAGCTTCACCCACACCGGAATGGGATCGCCCGCGTCCTCGACGTCGGCGATGACGAGCGCCATCACCACGATGCCCATGGTCTTCTGCGCGTCCTGAAGACCGTGCCCGAGCGCCATGCCGGCCGCCGAGACGGTCTGCGCGATACGGAAACCCCGCTTCGCCTTGTGCGGATTCGACTTGCGGAACATCCACATGATCGCGCACATCACCAGATAGCCGACCAGGAGCCCGACCAGCGGCGACAGGAACATCGGGATGACGATCTTCTCGACGACCCCGGACCAGATGACCCCGATCCCACCCGCGAGCGCCGCACCCACGAGACCGCCGAACAGCGCGTGGGACGAGGACGAGGGCAGGCCGAAGTACCAGGTGACCAGGTTCCAGACGATCGCGCCGACGAGCCCGGCGAAGAGGATCCACATCCCCTTCGTGCCGTGCGGCGTCTCGATCAGCCCCTCGCTCACGGTCTTGGCGATGCCGCTGCCGAGGAACGCGCCGGCGAGGTTCATGACCGCGGCCATCGCGAGCGCCGCGCGGGGCGTCAGGGCCCGGGTGGAGACGGATGTGGCGATGGCGTTCGCGGAGTCGTGAAAGCCATTCGTGTACGTGAAACCGAGCGCGACGCCAATGGTCACGACCAACGCAAAGGTGTCCACGAAGCCTCAGGACTCCTTGACCGCGATGGTCTCCACGGTGTTGGCGACGTGCTCGAACGCGTCGGCCGCCTCTTCCAGCACATCGACGATCTGCTTGAGCTTCAGCACCTCGATGGCGTCGTACTTGCCGTTGAAGAGGTGCGCGAGCAGCTTGCGGTGGATCTGGTCGGCCTGGTTCTCCAGACGGTTGACCTCGATCCAGTATTCGGTGAGGTTGGCCATGGTGCGCAGATTCGGCATCGCCTCGGCCGTCAGCTCGGCGGCCCGGGCGAGCACCTCGATCTGCTGCTCGACGCCCTTGGGGAGCTCCTCGATCTGGTACAGGACGACCAGGTCGACGGCCTCCTCCATGGCGTCCATGATGTCGTCGAGCGACGACGCGAGGGAGTAGATGTCCTCACGGTCGAACGGCGTGATGAACGAGGAGTTCAGCTGGTGGAAGATCGCATGCGTCGCGTCGTCCCCCGCGTGTTCGGCGGCCCGCATACGCTCTGCGATCTCGGCTCGGGCCGAGGCGTCGGCCCCGAGCAGTTCCATCAGGAGCTTGGAGCCCGTGACGATGTTGTCCGCGGATGCGGCGAACATGTCGTAGAAGCTCGTCTCCCTGGGGGTCAGACGAAAACGCACGTGGGGTCCTCGGGGTGCTTTGGATGCGGTCAGGCTGATGCTAGGCGCATCATCCGGCCACTGCTAACCGGCCGGACCCCAGTGTCGCCCATCAGGCACAGTGATCAGCACACCACCCAAGAAATCCGGTACCATATACCCACCCAGGGTATATACCGGGGGACGCACAGGAGGATGCGATGACGACCACGGAGGCGGCGGCCGCGCCCGGCGGCGATGTCGAGAAGCAGCCGCAGGAGCACCTGGCCCACCAGACGCACGGCTACCACAAGCAGAAGGACGAGCACCTCAAGCGCCTGCGCCGCATCGAGGGGCAGATCCGCGGCCTCCAGCGCATGGTCGAGGAGGACGTCTACTGCATCGACATACTCACGCAGGTCTCCGCGGGCACGAAGGCACTCCAGTCCTTCGCGCTGCAGCTCCTCGAGGAGCACCTGCGGCACTGCGTCGCCGACGCGGCCCTCAAGGGCGGCGACGAGATCGACGCGAAGGTGGAGGAGGCGACGAAGGCGATCGGGCGGATGCTCCGCACGTGACGCCTGCGGCGGGCTGGGCGGGGACTACGGCACCCCCACCCACTCACCCGCGGCGCTCCGCGCTGAGGTCCACCGCGCGGTGCCTGGTAAACGGGTGGGCGGGTGGGAGAAATTCCCGCCGCGAAGCGGCGGGGCCGTGGGAGGTCAGAACCCCGGTCGGGGTTCCGCCATCTCCTCCGGCCCGTCGGAGACCCTGAGCACCTCGTCGATCCGGTCCGCACTGAGCCGCTCACCGCGCGCGGCCGACGCCGCGATGATCAGTTCGCCGCACAGCTCGATCTCGGCGAGGGCAACGTGGTCCTGAACCGCTGTGCCGCCGATAGGAGCCACGTTCACCACCTCTTCCTGACCACGGTTGTGCCGGTACCGGCTTCCTAGAGTAGGGAGCGCCCTACGCACCGCGCATGACACGGACGGACCATATTGCGACTACCGCTCGGCGATCTTCCCCGCGTAGATGTCCCGCTCCGCGGGCAGCCGTACGCCGGCCCGGGCGCCGAAGCCGTACAGCGAAGTGGTCGACGCCACATCGGCGTTGGCGACCGCGAACCGGTGCCGGATCCTGCGCGGCAGACCCCGGTCGTCGAGGTACGCGTCGAACCGCACCCCGCTCTTGCTGAACCCTTTCGCCGCCGCGGCCCGCAGCGCTCCCCTGTGGTCCTCCGCCGCGCTCTTCGCGGCGCGCGCCAGGTCCGCGACCCCTCGGTAGTGGTGTACGTCGACGCCGTCGAGCCGGGTCCGGCCCGCGTACGTCACGTCGTGCGCGCCGCGCAGGAGTTCGGCGGCGACGAGCGGGTCGGTGGCGCCGCCGGTGACGAGGTTCCCGTCGGACAGGGACTCCGTCTCGACGCGCACCCACTTGTCGGCGGGCACCCCGGCCCCGCGGTTCTTCATGTAGAGGTCGCCGTCCGCCATCAGCTCGGTGACCGGCGGCTTCCGCCTGCCGCGGTCCGCCGGGTCCTGCGGCAGCACGACGCGGAACCGCCCCACGCGCCGCGCGTAGTCGTACGCCCCCTCGCCGCGGATCGTCACGCGGGTGCCGCCGCTGGCCATCTCCATGGACGTACGCGCCTGGGAACTGCCCGCGCGTACGAGGGAGTCGGCGACGCGCCGCACCGTGCCCGCCGGGTCGGCCGCCCTCGGGTCGTCGCTCGCCGCGGCCCCGCCGCCGGAACACCCCGTCACGAGCGCCATGAGCCCCACCGCCGCCGCCCCGACCACCGCACTGCCCGCGTGCCTGCGCTGCTGCCCCATCGCCCTGCCGACCCCCAGCCTCTCCCGGCGTCAACCAGCCGTGTCGTCTCGACTAACGACCGGTACGGGGTGTTGTCACGCGGTATCGCGTTCACCCGTTGGGCGTACCGTGGGTCCGTGCCCGAGCAGCGACCTCCCGAAGCACCGCACCGCACCTCCACCGTCGATAACGGCCGCTTCTGCGCCGCACGCTGTACCTGCGGCTGGCGGGGCCCGGCCCGCAGAGCCCGAAGCAAGGCCCGCACAGACGCCACCGCCCACGCCCTCCAAGAGGGCGCGCCCACCTCCCCCTGACCCCCGCACCCGCCGACGACGGGCAACCCCCACAGGGGGCGTCCACCCCCGTCCGACCAGAAACGGGCGGGCGGGTGGGAAACAACGCCGCGCGCAGCGCGGCGCACCACCCACCGACCCGCACCCGGCCCCGATACGCCCCCGGCCCGCCGCTTCGCGGCGAGAGCTACCCCGCCCGCCCACCCCATTCGCCGCCGACGGCGGGGAACCCCCGCTGGGGGCAGTCACCCCGCGGGACGCTGGAAACGGGCGGGCGGGTGGGAGAAGGCCGCCGCGGTAGCGGCGGGGGCCCGCAGTCGGCGACGGCGGCCCCCCACTCACCGGAACCCCGGGGGGCCTGGCGCCGTCTCGATGGGCGGGAAGCAACGGGAGGGCTCAATGGAACGACGTACGTTCATCGGCACGGCCGCAACCGCCGCCGCACTGGCGGCAACCGGCACCGCCGCCTGCACCAGCGGCAACGGGAACGGCAGCGGCGCAGGCGCTGGCACACGCACAGCGACCGCCGCAACAACCGGCACCACACCGATAAGAACGGCCGCCGCCTCCGCCCCCGCGAGCCTCGCCGCCCTGGCCAGGGACCTGGACGGCGTCCTGGTCCGCCCGAACGAGGCCAAGTGGGCCACGGCACGCCAGCTGTACAACACCCGCTTCGACGACCTGAAGCCCACCGCGGTGGCGTACGTCGCGCACCCCGACGACATCCGCACCACGCTCGCCTACGCCCGCGCGCACGACGTGCGCGTGGCGATCCGCAACGGCGGCCACTCCTACGCGGGCTGGTCCTCCGGCACCGGCAAGCTCATCGTCGACGTGTCGAAGCTGAACCGCGTCCGCGCGAGCGGGAACAGCGCCACCATCGGCGGCGGCGCCAAGCTCATCGACGTCTACCGCTCCCTCGCCGCGAAGGGCGTCACGATCCCCGCGGGCTCCTGCCCGACGGTCGGCATCAGCGGTCTGACCCTGGGCGGCGGCCACGGCGTGGTCTCCCGCGCGTACGGCCTGACCTGCGACAGCCTCACCTCCGCGACCCTGATCACGGCGGACGGCAAGCAGCTCACGGCCGACAAGTCGCAGCACAAGGACCTCTTCTGGGCCCTGCGCGGCGCCGGCAACGGCAACTTCGGCGTCGTCACGGAGCTGACGTTCCGTACGCACCCGGCGCCGCAGGCCGTGTCCGCGTACCTCACCTGGCCCTGGTCGAAGGCCGCCGCCGTCCTCAAGGCCTGGCAGGAGTGGGGGCCCTCGCAGCCGGACGAGATCTGGTCGTCGCTGCACCTCGCGGCCGTGCCGGGCGGCACGCCCACCCTCTCCGTCGCCGCGTTCTCGCTCGGCACGTACGGCGGCCTGCAGAACGCCGTGGACCGGCTCGCCGACAAGGCGGGCTCCCCGGCCCGCAGCGTCTCCCTGAAGCGCCGCTCGTACGAGGAGGCGATGGAGGTGTACGCGGGCTGCTCGTCGTTCGCGTCGGACGCGCAGTGCCATCTGCCGGGCGCCACGCCGGGCCGCACCCCGAGCGGGGCCCTCGGCCGGGAGACGTACGCGGCCCGCTCGGACTTCTTCGACCGCTCCCTGTCGGCGGCCGGGATCCGCGCGCTGCTCAACCAGATCGAGAACGTGCGCGGCCCCCGCGGCACCGCGGGCAGCATCGCCCTGACCGCGCTCGGCGGCGCCGTCAACCGCGTCGACCCGACGGCCACCGCGTTCGTGCACCGCCGTTCGCGCATGCTCGCCCAGTACATCGTGTCGTGGCGCGCGGGCACGTCCGGATCCGGCTCGCAGTCCTGGCTGGCGGCGGCCCACGGTGCGATGCGGCGCTACGCGTCCGGGGCCGCGTACCAGAACTACACGGACGCGACGCTCACCAACTGGCGCGAGGCGTACTACGGCCAGGCGGCGCCGCGCCTGAAGAAGGTGAAGAAGACGTACGACCCGTCGCGCTTCTTCACGTTCCCGCAGGCGCTGTAGTCCCGGAGCCGTGTGGTTCCGGGTGGGCGCGCCCGTCCGGAACCCGTTCGGCCCCGCCCGGAACCCGTTCGGCCCCGCAGGACCGGCCCCCGGGTGGCCCGTCGCCGCCCGGCCCGCTGGCCTGGGGGCATGACTCCACACATAGCGATGGCCGCGACCGCGGCCCTGGTTCTCTCGGCGGCCCCCGTCGCCGCCGGACACTCCGACGCGGGGCCCCTGGCCCTCGTCTCCGCGGGCGTCACCGCGCTCGCGGGCGCCGCCGGGCTCTGGCTCCTGCGCCGCCGCGCGGCCGAGCGGGCCGCCCCGTGCACGGCGCCCGACGCGTCTACGCCGCGAGGCCCTTCTCGTCCGACCCCGCGGACTCCTGCTCCGGCAGCGCCGCTACCGGCTCCACCCCACGCGCCCCCCGCCACACGAGGCGGGAACCCTTCGCGGAGCGCCCCACCGCCTTGGTGAGCGGCGTCAGGAGCACCATCGCGAGCGGCGAGAGCAGCAGCGCGACGGCCGTGCCGAGCGCGAAGCCGCCGACCACGTCGGTCGGGTAGTGCACGCCCATGAAGACCCGGCAGAAGCCCTCGGCCACGGCGAGCGCGATCCCGGCGATGCCGAACCTGCGGTTCGCGACGAACAGGCCGACGCCGATGGCCATGGCGAGCGTCGCGTGGTCGCTGACGAAGGAGTAGTCGGTCTTGCCGTCGACCAGGACGTCCAGGCCCTGGTGGTCGACGAAGGGGCGGGGGCGCTCCACGAACCCGCGTATCGGCACGTTCACCAGGACGGCGATGGCCGCGGCGAGCGGTGCCCAGACGACGGCGGCGACCGAGGTGGCGGCGTCGTCGAGCGTGCCGCGCCTGCGGGCGCCCCACCAGCACCACAGGACGAGCAGGACCAGGGCGAGCAGGATTCCGTACTCGCCGACGAATTCCATGGTGCGGGCGAACCAGCCCGGGGAGTCCTCCGCCAGGCCGTTGATGTCGTAGAGCAGGCTGACGTCGGGGTTCGACCCGGGTGCATCGAGTCCAGCCATGGTGCCGCGGCCCCTTGTCCTCATCACTCACGAGCGCGCTCCGCCGCGCGCCCTTCCACCAACCCCCGTGGTCCGTGCCGTACCAGTCAAGGGAACGTGCGGTCCCCTTCACTACGTTCCACTCTCCACCGAAAGATCACTCAGACGTTATCGAAGAGAGACTCATCACCGCAGCTCAGGGGGGTCCTTTAACGCAGGGTTCAAGCCAGATCACACGGCGCACGCGCCGTGCGCGCGCCTCCGCTCACGCCGCCGGTCAGACCTCCGCGCCGCCGTCCGCCCCCGAGGGGGAGGGTTCGGGCGTGCCGGTGGGCTTGTCCGACGGCCCACTTGACGGCTTGCTCGACGGCTCGCTCTCCGGCCGGTCCACACGCTTCTCGGGGCGCTTCTCGGGCAGCGCTTTTGCGCCATCTTCCGTGACTCGCGTGGCACCGAAGTAGTCAGGAGTGTCAATGGGGTCGAAGCGGATCACCGCGCCGGGCCTGGGCGCGTCGATCATGTAGCCGCCGCCCACATAGATACCGACGTGCCGGATGGCCCGCGAGTTGCTGAGGTCGTCGGAGAAGAACACCAGATCGCCGGGGAGGAGCTCGTCCCGCTTGGGGTGCGGCCCCGCGTTGTACTGGTCGTTGGCGACGCGCGGCAGCTCGACCCCGACGCTGCGGTACGCGGCCAGGGTGAGGCCCGAGCAGTCGAACCGGCCGTTCTGGTCGGAGGTGCCGTTGCCGCCCCACAGGTACTCGGTGCCGAGCTTCTTCTGCGCGTAGTAGATGGCGCCCGCCGCCTGCTGCGACGGCCGCACCCGGCCGATGGGCCGCGCGAAGCTCTTCTCCAGGGTCGTGATGATCTGGACGTAGTTCTGCGTCTCGCGGTACGGCGGTACGCCGCCGTACTTGATGACGGCGTAGGCGCCCGCGTTGTACGCCGCGAGCATGTTCTTCGTCGGGTCGCCGGGGGCGTCCTCCACGTACTTGGCGAGCTTGCAGTCGTACGACGCGGCGGAGGGGATGGCGTCCTTGGGGTCCCAGACGTCCCGGTCCCCGTCGCCGTCACCGTCGATGCCGTGGGTCGCCCACGTCCCGGGGATGAACTGCGCTATGCCCTGCGCCTTGGCCGGGCTCTTCGCCTGCGGGTTGAACCCGCTCTCCTGGTACAGCTGGGCGGCGAGCAGGGCCGGGTTGATGGCCTTGCACAGGTTGCCCCACTTCTGGACGATGGGCTGGTACGTGGTCGGCACGGCACCCTTGGCCAGCCCCACGTTCCCGCCGCCGGACCCGCCCGCGAGGCTCCCCGCCGCGACGAACGTCCCGACGACGAGCAGCCCGATGAACCCCATGGACCCGCTGAACGCGACGGTCGCCAGCAACCACGCCTTACGCACCGTCAACCACCCCTCGCCCACCGGGAGTCCGCCGCGCTCAGTGTAGAGGCGCACCCCCCGGCCGGGGTGGAGGACCGCGACAGCCAGAACGCATACTCGAAGCCGCCCCCCGCCCGCACCCCCAAGGAGACGCCACCCATGACCGACGGACACCCCGACCTGCACTGGGTCCGCGCCGCCCCGGACGACGAGCAGGGCCCGGGCCCCTGGATCGAGCTCGCCTTCGGCCCGGCCGACACGGTCCACCTGCGCACGACCGACGACCCGGACAACGTGGTCACGACGACCCGCAGAAAGTGGGACGCGTTCGTGCTCGGCGTACAGGCGGGCGAGTTCGACCACTTCGTCGAGGGGGTCGAAGGGAGCGAGGGGGTCTGAGCGATGCGGGAGACACACGAGACGCGAGAGACACGGCTGCGCGAGGCGCGGCCCGACGACCACGCCCGCGTCGTCGCCGCCGTACGCACGTGGTGGACCGACCGCTCCCCGGCCGAGATGCGCGAGCTCTCCCTGCTCCTGCCGAAGCTGTTCCTGCAGTTCTTCGCGCGCACCAGCCTCGTACGGGAGGACGAGACCGGCATCCGCGCCTTCCTGGTCGGCTTCCATCCGGCCGACCTGCCCGACGAGGCGTACATCCACTTCGTCGGCGTGGACCCGGCGCTGCGCGGGCGGGGTGTGGGCCGCGAGCTGTACGAGGCCTTCTTCCGGGGCGCCGCCGACGCGGGCCGCACGCGGGTGCGGGCGGTGACCTCGCCGACGAACACCGGATCCATCGCCTTCCACCGGTCCATGGGGTTCGGCATCGAGACGGGTGACGCCGTGGGGCCGGGCGGGGTGTCCGTGCACACCGGCTACGACGGTCCCGGGCTCGACCGGGTCTGCTTCCTGCGGCGGCTGCAAGCAGGCCGGAAGCAGACCGTCACGGGTGATTGACGGAGCGCCAGCTTTGCCGGACCGTAGGGGAGTTGGACGTCTGGGGAGGCGTCCGCACGGGAGCATTCCGCGTCCGCACGGGAGTCTTCCGCGTTCCCGGTGTTCTACGTTCTCGGTGTTCTACGTTCTACGGCTGGGGGGAGCCGCCGATGGGACCCAACGACCCCAGAGACGAGCCGCGCGACGATCGGCACGGCGCGCCCGGGGAGCCGCACGAGCCCGCCGACAGCCCTCCCGGCGCCTTCGGCCCGCCACCGCCCGCGTACGCCCCGCACCCCGCCGCCCCGCCGCCACCGCTGCCGCAGCAGCCGCCCGCGGCCCCGCCCGGACCTCCCCCCGCGTCTCCCCCGGCGTCAGCCCCGGCGCCCCCGCCCTACGGCCCCCCGGAGCTCCTGGAGCCCCCCGCCGCCGCGCCCCCGCCCGAGCCCGCGCCGCCCGCGCCGCCCGAGCCGCTGCGGCCCGTCGCCGCCGCGGTGCTCAACCTCAGCGGGCTCGGCCTCGGCTATGTGCTCGTCCGGGCCTGGCTGCCCGCCGTCCTGTGCTGGGCGGCGACCGCCGCGCTGCTCCTGGCCGCCCTGCCCGCCGACGTGAACGGCGTCCCCGGCGGCGTCCTCGTCGGATACGCCGCCTTCCTCGTGCTCGCCGCCGCCGACGCGGCCCGCCGGGCCCGCCGCACCGCCCTCGCCTGGCGCCTGCGCGCCCCGCTCGCCGCCGGGCTCGGCGTCGTCCTCCTCGCCGTCCCCGCCACCGGCGCCTACGCCTACGACGCCGCGCACGACGACGCCGTCGAGGAGATGCTGCTCGACCGGCTCGACAACGCCGACCAGTTGGTCAAGGACCGGTCCGGACAGCCCTTCACGGCCGCCGAGAGCGACTACCGCACCGCCATGGGCATCTACCGGCGCCTCGTCGACGACCACGCCGGATCCAAGGCCGCCGACCGCGTGCCCGACCGCCTCGACGCGTACTACAGATCCGTCGCCGCGCCCTACGCCGACCGCCAGTACTGCGAGGCCGTCGCGCCCCTGAAGTATCTGCGCACGCTGCCCCGCAGCCTCGGCAAGGACCGCCTCGGCACCCTCGCCACCTGGCCCGACAACCGGCTCGCCACCTCCCTGTACGAGTGCGGGATGGCCTCCCTCGACAAGGGCGACCCCGCGCAGCTGCGGGAGCTGCTCGCCTCCTTCCCCGGCTCCGACGCCGCCGGGAAGGTGGTCCCCGGCCTCAGCGCCGCCGTCGACGACCGTGCGCGGGGCATCGAGGGCTCCGACCCCTGCACGGCCACCGAGAAGGTGAACCGCATCGCCGCCGTCGCCCACGGCCTGCCCGACGACGCCGGCGACCCGGTCGTCGCCAAGACCGACCGCGCCGCCGAGTCGGGCGACTACGCCTGCGGCGTGGACTCCTTCAAGGACGACCAGTTCACCGAGGCCGCCAAGAAGCTGCGCGACTTCGCCACGACGTACCCGGACAGCGACAGGCGCGAGCGCGCCCGGACCATCGCCATCGCCGCCGAGATCGCCGCCGAGCGCCCCCAGGCGGGCCGGAAGCTGCCCGCACAGCGCGGCCCCGGGTCCGGCCAGGAGTTCGTCGTCAAGAACGACGGGCCGAGCGCCGTCGAGGTCCTGTTCACCGGGCCCGCGACCGGCAGCGTCAAGCTCGGCGCCTGCGCGGGCTGCTCGACGTACGACAGCAGGGCCGAGGGCAAGAGCAAGGCCTGCAAGGCCGGCGGCAAGAGCTACCCGCAGCGGACCCTGCGCCTGCCGCCCGGCGAGTACCACTTCCTCTACAAGCGCGGCGCCGGCGGCACCGGCCTGGTCCGCAACCACAGCGACGGCGCCAAGGTCCAGAGCGGCTACCGCTACACGGACTGCACCTACGTCGTCAGCGGCGGCATCGGCGACCTCGACGGCCTGACCTGAAAGCCTCCCTGAATCGACGTCAGAGGCCACGCCGGGCATTCATTGCCCGGCGTCTAGTCGCGTGATACACAGAGTGACCATACGTTCCTTCGTATACCGTTCTGCGCTCCGCGTGGCACGGCTACGCGGGTTGCGTACGACGAAACGTACGAAGTCGGCCAACGAATGGCGTCAACGCGGCACGCTCCGGCCCGATTGTCGGCGACAATGAGCTCCGTCCTCTGCACTGCGGTAGGCAGAGGTGGGCAGAGGTGCACGAACAACCCACTAGGGGCGGTGAGTTACACATGCTTTTGGCAGCCGAGAAGGGCGACATCACCACCATCATCGGTGGGATCGCCCCCGACTGGGGTCCCTTCGGAACCCTCGGCAACGAGGCACGCGTGATGATCGAGGTCGTGATGGCCGTGGCCATCCTGCTGTGCCTGGGCATCGCGATCTGGGGCGCGGCCAAGCAGCGCATCGGCGCGACCGCGCTGCGCGACACCTTCAGCGCGGAGCAGGGCAAAGGCCTGATCATCGCGGGCCTCACCGGCGTCTTCATCATCGGCTCACTCGGCACGCTGTTCACCATCGTGTACGGCATGGCGGTCTGAACCCTTCCTTCCACCCCCGTCCGTCGTGCCCACCGGCTGAGGTTGCAACTCCCTGATGTCGAGTCACCACACCGCGCCCGCGCGGAATCCAGCACGGCTACCGTCGTATCCGGTGCACCTGGCGGACTCGGCGGACAAGGAAGAGGTTGAGGGGACGTGCGCGGCATGAGCGATGACGATGACCTCTTCGGCGGGACCGGCGAGACCCGGACGCGGCTCCCCGAGGGCGACGGCCCCGACGGGTACGGCACGGCGCGCAGATCCGGCCGTTCCCCGGGCCGCGGCGGCCGCTCGTCCTCGCGCAGCCTCATCACGGTCGTGGGCGTCGTGGTCCTCCTCATCGCCGCCATCGCCTTCGCGAACCAGGACGACTCGTCGTCCGGCGGGGGCGACGGGGGCCGCGGGGGCGGCAAGGGGGCGGAGGCGGCGCCCACCGCACCGTCCGGGGAGCGGCCGGTGAGCGGGAAGAACGGGGGGATTCCGGGGGGGTTCGGGAAGAGTGAGCAGGGGGTGCAGAGCGCCGCGGCCAACTACGCGGTGGCGCTCGGCTCCGCCGAGATGTTCGACAAGTCCAAGCGCGACGGCATCCTCAGCACCATCATGGCCCCGGCCAGCGTCGGCAGGTTCAAGACGGAGCTCGACAAGGCGTACACCGCGGGCTTCTTCAAGAACGTGGGCCTGAACGCGGACGGCTCGACGCCGAGCGGCTACCAATTCGTCTCCCGCACGAACCCGATCGGCACCAAGGTCACCGCGTTCTCCGGCGGCAAGGCCACCGTGGAGACCTGGTGCGGCGGCCTGCTCGGGCTCGCGGGCGAGCGGTCCACCAAGCCCGTCACCAGCAGCTGGTTCACGATCACCATGAAGCTGGCGTGGATCGACGGCGACTGGAAGATCACCACGCACTCCCAGAAGGACGGTCCCGCCCCGGTCCCTGGCGACGACCGCGCGTCCGGCTCCGACGAGATCGCCGAGGCGGTCGAAGGGTACGGAGGGTTCACCTATGCCCGGTAGTCGCCCCGTGCTCAAGCTCGCCGCCGCGCTGGCGGCCGTACAGACCGTGGTGCTCCTCCACGCGGCGCGCGCCACGGCCGCGCCCGACGACCCCTGCAAGCTCATCCACGGCCCCGCCAAGAAGTACTGCCAACAAGGCGAAGGCGGCGACAGCGGCACCCCCAAGTCGCCCGGCGACAACGACGCGCTCTCCCAGCTCGACCCCCTGTCCGCCCTCGCCCGCGGCTTCGGCGACGCCGCCTCATGGATCGTCAACAAGCTCACGGAGTACGTGAACGACACGGCCGCGGTCGACTTCACCAACCAGAAGTTCCTGCAGCAGTACGCCGTGGTGTTCGCCGCGTCGACCGTCCTGACGCTCATCGTGTGGCTGCTCGCGGTCACCAAGCGGGCGGTGCGCGGCGTGCCGCTGCTCACGGCCCTGTCGGAGGCCATCGGGTTCCTGTGGCTGACGGTGCTCGCGTCCGCGTTCACCCCGCTGATCCTGTCCACCGTCGTGTCCGCGACCGACGGGATCTCCGAGGTGCTCGCCAAGTCGGTGGGCGGCGAGACCGACCAGTTCTTCGGCACGTTCTCGCAGGCCCTCGACAAGGGCGAGAACATCGGCGGCGGCCCCATCATGCTGATCGTCGTGTCCGCCGTGTCCATCGCCGCCGCGGGCATCCTCTGCCTCGAACTGGTGATCCGTGCCGCGATGCTGTACGTCGGCGCGCTGCTCGGCACGGTCGTGTACTCGGGCCTCGTCGACAAGAACACCTGGGGCCGCATCCGCCGCTGGGCGGGCCTGATGGTCGCCATCATCCTGGTGAAGCCCATCATCGTGATCGTGCTCGGCGTCGCGGGCGCGCTGCAGGGCGAGGACGGCCCCGACTCCCTGTCGGCCGTCGTCTCCGGCCTCTCCGTGATCCTGCTCGCCATCTTCGCGAGCGCCTCCATCTACCGGTTCGTCCCCGGCTTCGGCGACGACATCATGGCCACCCGCAACAACCGCCTCATGCGCGGCGCCGAGAACAGGGCCGCCACCGCCCTCAACTCCCCCGCCGCCTGGGTCGCCCAGGGCATCCGCACCCACAGCGCCCGCTCCAACGGCAAGGCGGGCGGCGGCAAGGCCGGCGGCGGCGACACCCCGCCCCAGGCGGCCACCGCCAACGCCGTGGGCAGCGGCATGTCCTCGCACGCCCACCGGCAGCCCGCGCCCGCCCCGAACAGCGGCGGATCTGTCCCCTCCGCCGCACCCCCGCCCCGTACCAGCCCGTCCAACACCCCGCACGCGGGCAACCGCGGCGGCAGTACCAACAGCACAGGAGGTGAAGGGCGTTGACGACCCAGTCCCATGTGTCCCCACCGGTCACGCCCCGCCGCACCTATCTGATCGGCCGCGCCCGGCCCAACGCCGTCATCGGCCGCAACCGCGAGACCGGCGAGATCGCGCTGATCATCGGCGGCGCCTTCCTCGGCATGATGTGCGGCATCCTCATCCCCTTCCTCGCCCCGCGCATCGTGCTGCTCATGGGCTTCCCGCTGCTCGCGATCGCCGCGGTGTACGTCCCGTACAAGGGGCGCACGTTCTACAAGTGGTTCGAGATCAACCGCAGCTACAAGCGGTCCTTGCGGCGCGGCACCGCCTACCGCTCGACCGCCGCCGAAGCGGGCGTACGGCTCGACGGACGCGAGATCGAGATCGGCCCGCCGCCCGGCATCGGCCGCATCAGCTGGCTGGCCGCGCCCTTCGGCCCCGACGAGATCGCCGTCCTGCTGCACGCCGACCGGCGGACCGTGACCGCCGCCATCGAGATCGAGGGCCCCGGCGTCGGCCTGCGCGACAGCGAGGACCAGGAGGCCCTCGTCGACCGCTTCGGCACGCTGCTCAAGCACGTCGCCAACGGCGACGGCTTCGTGACGCGCCTTCAGATGCTGGCCCGTACGCTGCCCGCCGACCCGGACGCGCACGCCAAGGACGTCTCCGCGCGCGGCGACGACCGCGCGCTGCCCTGGCTCCAGCACAGCTACGACCAGCTCCAGTCGATGGTGTCCACCAGCAGCGAGCAGCACCGCGCCTACCTCGTCGCCTGCATGCACTACTCCCGCGACCTGGCCGCCGAGGCCCAGGCGATGGCCCGCGCCGCCCGGCCGCAGGGCGGCAGGAAGCTCGACCGCGACGCCGGGCTCGCCGTCGTCATGGCCCGCGAGCTCACCGACATCTGCTCGCGCCTCCAGGAAGCGGACATCCGGGTCCGCCAGCCCCTCGGCCAGGGCCGCCTCGCCTCCCTCATCCACTCCATGTACGACCCGGACCACCCCATCGACCACATCCAGGCGATGACGAAACGGAACGCCTGGCCCGCCGAGCTCGACGCCATGGAGCCCACGTACCTCCAGGCCAAGACCCGCGAGTCGTCCACCCGTGCCCCCTGGTGCCACTCCACGGCCTGGGTGAAGGAGTGGCCGATGACGCCCGTCGGCGTCAACTTCCTCGCGCCGCTGCTCGTGCACACCCCGGACGTCATCCGCACCGTCGCCGTCACGATGGACCTGGAGCCCACCGAGGTCGCCATCGAGCGCATGCTCACGGAGAAGACCAACGACGAGGCGGAGGCCAGCCGCCAGGCCAAGATGAACCGCACCGTCGACCCCCGCGACATCGCCTCGCACTCCCGCCTCGACCAGCGCGGCGAGGACCTCGCGAGCGGCGCGGCGGGCGTCAACCTCGTCGGCTACATCACGGTGTCGTCCCGCTCCCCCGAAGCTCTGGCACGTGACAAGCGCACGATCAGGGCGTCGGCGGGGAAGTCATATTTGAAGCTGGAGTGGTGCGACCGCGAGCACCACAGGGCGTTCGTGAACACGCTGCCGTTCGCGACCGGCATCCGGCGATGACGACGACGATGACGGTGACGGTGACGGTGACGACGGCGCGGGTCACCGGGCCGAGGCGTAAGGGTGTGAAGGTGCCATGCGGGACCCGCTGACCGTCCTCACGGACGCGTTCACGTCCTTCCTGTTCGGGAAGGTCGAGACGATGCGCCTCCCGGTGCGTACGTCGACCGGGCAGGCCCAGGCGGTCTACCTGCCGACGGCCGCGCCGGGGCTCGGCGACTCGGGCGTGATCATCGGCCGCGAGGTGTACTCCGGCAAGGGCTACATCTACGACCCGTTCCAGCTGTACGGCCAGCAGCTCCCGGCCCCGCACTGGCTGGTGCTCGGCGAGTCCGGCAACGGCAAGTCCGCCCTGGAGAAGACGTACGTCCTGCGCCAGCTGCGGTTCAAGGACCGCCAGGTCGTCGTCCTCGACGCGCAGGGCGAGGACGGCGTCGGCGAGTGGAACCTCATCGCGCAGGAGCTGGGCATAACTCCCATCCGGCTCGACCCGACGGCCGCCCTTGACATGGGCATCCGCCTCAATCCCCTGGACCCGGCGATCACGACCACGGGCCAGCTCGCGCTGCTCCGCACGATCATCGAGGTCGCGATGGGCCACGGCCTCGACGAGCGCTCCGGCTTCGCCCTCAAGGTCGCGCACGCGTACGTGAACGAGACCATCGTCGAGCGCCAGCCCGTCCTCACCGACATCGTCGAGCAGCTCCGCCACCCCGAGGCGGAGTCCGCCGAGGCGATGAACGTCGCCATAGACGACGTCCGCGCCTGGGGCCTCGACGTCGCCCTCGTCCTCGACCGCCTCGTGGACGGCGACCTGCGCGGCATGTTCGACGGGCCGACGACCGTCGGCATCGACCTGGACGCGCCCCTCATCGTCTTCGACCTGTCCCACATCGACCGGAACTCCATCGCCATGCCGATCCTCATGGCGATCGTCGGCGTCTGGCTCGAGCACACCTGGATCCGCCCCGACCGGAAGAAGCGCATCTTCCTCGTCGAGGAGGCCTGGCACATCATCAACTCGCCCTTCGTGGCGCAGCTGTTCCAGCGCCTGCTGAAGTTCGGCCGCCGCCTCGGCCTGTCCTTCGTGGCGGTCGTCCACCACCTCTCGGACGTCGTCGACGGCGCCGCGGCGAAGGAGGCCGCCGCCATCCTCAAGATGGCGTCCACCCGCACCATCTACGCCCAGAAGGCCGACGAGGCCCGCGCCACCGGGCGCGTGCTCGGCCTGCCCCGCTGGGCCGTCGAGATCATTCCCACGCTGACCCCCGGCATCGCCGTCTGGGACGTCAACGGCAACGTCCAGGTGGTGAAACACCTGATCACGGAAACGGAACGCCCCCTGGTCTTCACCGACCGCGCCATGACGGAGTCCGCGAGCGACCTGCTCGCGTCCTCCGACGCGCTCGCGGCGGCCGAACGGGAGGCGGAGGAGAGGGCGGCGTACATGGAGCAGCAGATGGGCGAAGGCCCGGGGACCTCCCGCTCGACGGTGGCCTGACATGGGGCAGGACCGTCACGAGGGGCCGGACCGGCGCTACGACGACCGGCGCGGGCGCCCGACCGGCGGCGTCCCCGACGGGCTGCTCGTGGGCGTCCTCGCCTTCCTGCTCGGCATGGTCGTGCTCATGTGGTCGGCGACGGGCATCGCCGCCTGGTGGGCCCACGGCGAGTGGCCCGACCAGGTGTCCTTCTCCAACACCCCGACCGCCGTGCGCCACTTGATCCAACAGCCCCACGACGTCGCGGGCGCCTGGCCCGACACCCCCAAGTCCGAGCTCTCCGGCTACGGCCTCCTCTGGGGCTTCCTCATCGGCCAGATCATGGTCCTGATCGTCCTGGCCATCTTCGTCCTCGGCACGGTGGCGCGCTTCCGCGCGGGGAGACGGATTCGGCGGGAGGAGCAGGCAGGTGTACGGGACCACGAGGTCCCGGCCCCGAAGGAGACGGCAGACACAGCGAAAGCCGTGGAAACAGCCGCCCCGACGGTGGCACCGGAGAAACCGACCGTCCCGGCAGTACGGCCGAACGCCGAGCCCGCCGATGCCGTACCGGCTGTGGACAACCCCCGCGACGCGGCAGCCGACGCCGATGCCGCTACCGCTGTGGGCAATCGTCCCGCAGGGCGAGTGGGGCCTCCCCTGTTCGAGCGAAGCCGAGAACTTGGGGAAGGGTGGGCACAGCCCACCGCGCCGGGTGCGCCCAACCCTGACGCCGCCCCCACCCCACCGCTCACCAAAACCCCGACGGTCCCCACCCCCCGCACCCCCCTGGTCCTCGGCACCCCCGAAACCCGCCGCCCCCTGGCCGCCCAGGCCATCGCGGACGCCGAATCCGCAGCCCTGGTCGTCACCTCGGACCCCACCCTCTGGGAGGAGACCAAGGACGCCAGATCCAAGCTGGGCCCCGTCCTCGTCTACGACCCCTCGCACCTGTGCGACACCCCGGCCCGCCTCCACTGGTCCCCCACCGCAGGCTGCGAGGACAACACCACGGCAACCCACCGCGCCCGCGCCCTGCTCGCCCCCATAAGGCCGAGCGCCAAGCTGGACACCGCCGTCGCGGACACCGCGGAGACCCTGCTGCGCACCTTCCTGCACGCCGCAGCCGTGGACGGCCGCTCCCTCAAGCACGTACACCGCTGGGCCCAGGGCACCCAGGTCCAGGAGGCCGTCCGCATCCTGCGCACGCACCCGAAGGCGTCGTCGGGCGCAGCGGGCGAGCTGGAGTCCGCGCTCACCGCGTACACCGAACGCCGGGACATCGCGCAGGAGCTGACGGCCCGCGCCCTGTCGTCCCTGTTCACCGTGAACGTACGGGAGTCCTGCACCCCGAACCGCGGCGACGCCCTCGCCCTGGATTCCTTCGTCGACGAAGGGGGCACGCTCTTCGTGGTGGGCGAGCCGATCGAGGACCCGAAGACGAACCCCGGCGCGATGCCGCTTCTCACGGCACTCGCCTCCAGCGTGGTCGAGCGCGGCCGGCGCATGGCCGAACGGTCATCCTCCGGTCGGCTCGACCCACCAATGACGCTGGTCCTGGACGACATCGCCGCCGTGGCCCCGCTCCCGCAACTCCCGGAACTCCTCGCCACCGGCCCCGACCGAGGCATGCCGACCCTCGCACTCCTGCGCTCCCGCGAACAGGGCCGCGCCCGCTGGCCCCACGACGAGCTCCGCGGCTAGGCCGTGTCCGCGGTCCTGCGCCCCCGGCCGAGCACCATCTCGTGCTCCCGCGCGCCGGGGTCGTCCGGCACGGGTGCGTTCAGCCCACTGCGTACGAAGCCGAACTTGCGGTAGAACGCCTCGGCGCGCGCGTTGTCCTCGTGGACGAAGAGCCGCACCCGCTCCACCCCGGCCCCCTCGCCCTCCGGGGCGAGCGCCCACTCCACCGCGGCCTCGAACAGCGCCTCGGTGAGCCCGGTGCCCCGCACCTCGGGCCGCACGAACACGCCCACCAGGTGCGCCTGCCGCTGCTCGATCACCGAGCCGAGCACGCTCTGCGTCCCCGGCTCCTCCACGATCACGGTCACCGACCCCGCCCAGCCGCCGTCGGGCCCCTCCGCGATGAACTGCCGTATCCCACCACCGGGCGCCGCGGCCCCGGCCGCACGGTCCTGCCAGAACTCGTCCGGCCTCGCGACGGCCTTCTCGTACGTCTCCAGAAAGGCCACAGGCGCCGCCGGATCCCGCAACGCGACCAGCCGCAACTCCCTGACCTGCCGCCATTCCCCAGCACGCACGGCCCGTATGAGATGTTCCATACACCGATCTTCGCATTCCAGCCCGCCGCACACCGTTCCAGCCCGGCTCGGCGAAGTTTCAGCCCGTCCGGCGTTTGAGGACGAGGCGCGAAGCGCCAATTGCTTCCCGGGGGTGCCAGGGGGCCGGCCCCCTGGTTTCGGTGAAGGGGCGGGCCTGGGGCGCACCCGCGAGGGCCCACCCCCCGTCGTACCCCAGTACCACCCCCCACCCGACAACAACACCCCGGTCCGACGCGCCACCCCCACACCCCCAGCGACCATCAACCCATGATTAGGGCCCACGCACTCACCAAACGCTACGGCGGCAAACGCCCCAAGACCGCCGTCGACGACCTCACCTTCGAGGTCCACCCCGGCACCGTCACCGGCTTCCTCGGCCCCAACGGCGCCGGCAAGTCCACCACCATGCGCATGCTCGTCGGCCTGGACGCCCCGACGACCGGCCGCTGCACCATCGGCGGCCGCGCCTACGCCACCCACCCCGCACCCCTCACGGAGGTCGGCGCACTCCTGGAGGCCCGCTCCCTGCACCCGGGCCGCTCCGCCTACCACCACCTCCTCGCCCTCGCCCACACCCACGGCATCCCCCGCTCCCGCGTACAAAAGGTCCTGGACACCACCGGCCTGTCCGACGTCGCGGGCCGCCGCGTGAAGGGCTTCTCGCTCGGCATGGGCCAACGCCTCGGCATCGCGGCCGCCCTCCTCGGCGACCCGGCGACGCTCATCCTGGACGAGCCGGTCAACGGCCTCGACCCCGAAGGCGTCCTGTGGATCCGCAACCTCCTCAAGGCCCAGGCCGCGGAGGGCCGCACGGTCCTCGTCTCGTCCCACCTGATGAGCGAGATGGCCGTGACCGCCCACCACCTGATCATCATCGGCCGTGGCAGGCTGCTCGCGGACACGACGGTCGAGCGCTTCGTACGCGACTCCGGCACCGGCTCCGTCAAGGTCGTCTCGCCCGCGGCGGCCCGCCTCGCCGAACTGCTCGCCGGCCCGGGCACCACCGTCACCAGCGACACCCCCGGCACCCTCGACGTACGCGGCGCCGACGCCGAACACATCGGCCGCACCGCGGCGGCCCACGCCATCCCCCTGTTCGAACTCACCCCGCACGCCGCGTCCCTGGAGCAGGCCTTCATGGACCTCACGCACGACTCCGTCGAGTACGGCATGTCCCTGGACCTGCCGAGCGCCACCCGGGAAGGAGCCGCGGCATGACGACCGCACCCGCCACCGCACCCGCCAGGTACGGGATCACGCCCGCCCGCGTCCTGCGCTCCGAATGGCACAAGCTGTGGACGCTGCGCACCACCTGGATCACCCTGGCCGCCGCGGCCGCCCTCGTCCTCACCGTCGGCATCGCCATGGGCACCACCTACGACGGCGACGACTCCGACGTCGACACCGTCGTGTTCATCCTCTTCGGCACCCAGCTGTCGCAGATCTGCCTGGCGGTCCTCGGCATCCTGGTCACGGCGGGCGAGTACTCGACGGGCATGATCCGCGCCTCGCTGACCGCCGTGCCGCGCCGCCTGCCGGTCCTGTGGTCGAAGGCGGCCGTCTTCACCGCCGTCGCCCTCACCCTCTGCTTCGTCACCAACGTCCTCACCTTCCTCACCGCCCAGATCTGGCTCGACGGCACCGACAAGGAGCTGTCGCTCACCGACTCCGGCGTGCTCGGCGCCCTCGCGGGCAGCGCCGCAGGCATCACCCTCATGAGCCTGATCGCGCTCGGCCTCGGCGCGCTGCTGCGGTCGGTGCCCGGCGGCATCGGCGCGTTCGTGGGCGCCGTCCTGGTCCTGCCGGAGGTCCTGTCGTCGCTGCCGTTCGACGCGGTCGACACGGTCGTCAAGTACTTCCCCGCGCAGGCCGCCTCGTCCCTCGGCTCGATCACACGCGTCGACAACACCGTCGCGCCGGGCGTGGGCCTGCTCGCCCTGGCCCTGTGGGCGGCGGCCGTCCTGACGGCGGCGTCGGCGCTGCTCAAGCGCCGTGACGTATAACGACGCACGGACGTATAAGAGAGAGATGGCCGACCAGCACCCCCTCACTCAGCACGTCCAGCGCCTGGTCCAGCGGGTGCGCGCCGTCGACACGCGCCGCCCGCTGGTCTGGGACCTGCTGGTGACCGTCTTCTTCGTGATCTCGGCGCTCGTCGACTACGCCGGCGGCGGCTGGCGCAACGTCGCGCACGACACGGACGTGCCGGGCCCCCTCGTCCTCACCCTCAGCCTCGGCATGTCGGTCCCGCTGCTGTGGCGCCGCCGCCACCCGATGGCGGTCCTCGCCGTGATGCTGGCGTTCGGCGCGGTCAGCAGCGGCACCGGCGCCATGCTGCAGATCGCCCTGGTCCAGCTCATCGTCCTGTTCAACATCGCGCTGCGGCTGCCGCTGCGCACCCTCGGCCGGGCGGGCGCCCTGATGATGGTGCCGCTCGTGGTGGGCACCGTCCGCTATCCGAAGGGCAGTTGGGACCAGCAGATCGTCCCGCAGGTCTGGGCGTACGCGATCGTCGCGCTCCTCGGCATCGCCGTCCGCTCGCGCCAGGACTACACCAAGGCCCTCGTGGAGCGAGCCCGCCAGCTCGAGGTGGAGCGCGACCAGCAGGCCCAGCTCGCGACCGCCGCCGAACGCACCCGCATCGCCCGCGAGATGCACGACATCATCGGCCACAACCTGTCCGTCATCACGGGCCTCGCCGACGGCGGCAAGTACGCGGCGGCCAAGTCCCCCGAGCACGCCGCCCGCGCCCTGGACGCCATCGGCTCCACGAGCCGCCAGGCCCTCGCGGAACTGCGCCGCCTGCTCGACGTCCTGCGCGAGGACACCGCGGACACGACGGGCATCGCGGACGTGACGGGCACGAACGGCTCCACGGGCGTCTTGGGGGCCGCCGCGCTCACGCCCCAGCCCGCCCTGACGGACCTGGACCGCCTCATCGACGGCGTACGGGCCGCGGGCCTGCCCGTACGCAGCACGTTCCGCGGCCGCGCGGACCGCCTGCCGCAGGGTCAGGAGCTCACGGTCTACCGCGTCGTGCAGGAGGCCCTGACGAACACGCTGAAGCACGGCGGCCCGGGCGCGACGGCGACGGTCGATGTGGCGTACGACGACACGGACGGGGTGACGGTGACGGTCACGGACACGGGTTCCGCCACCGCGTCCTCGTCCCCACGCACGTCCCCGTCGACCCCGTCGACCACATCAGCCACGTCGGCCACGTCGGCCCCTGGCCGCGGCCTCACCGGCATGCGGGAACGAACGTCTCTGTACGCGGGCACACTTGAGGCCGGCCCGCTGCCCGCCCCCACGCACGGCTGGCGCGTCCACCTCCATCTGCCGAGACCCAAGGAATCCACCCAGTGACGACCGTCCTCATAGTCGACGACCAGCCGTTGCAGCGCTTCGGCTTCCGCATGCTCCTGGAGAGCCAGGACGACATGACGGTGGTGGGGGAGGGCGGCAACGGCACCGACGCGGTCCGCATGACCTCCGGCCTGCGCCCGGACGTCGTCCTGATGGACATCCGCATGCCGGACATGGACGGCATCGAGGCCACCCGCCGCATCGTCACCTCCGGGGCGAACTCCCGCGTCCTGATCCTCACGACGTTCGACCTGGACGAGTACGCGTACGCGGGTCTGCGTGCGGGCGCCTCGGGCTTCCTCATCAAGGACGCGCTACCAGAGGAGCTTCTCTCCGGCATCCGCGCGGTCGCCACCGGCGACGCGGTGGTCGCGCCGCGCCTCACCCGCCGCCTCCTGGACACCTTCGCCGACCAGCTGCCGACCGGCACGGAATCCGAGGCCCCCATGGACCCGGCCAGGCACCCGCGCCTCTCCGCCCTGACGGACCGGGAACTCCAGATCCTCACGGTCATCGGCCAGGGCTGGACGAACACGGAGATCTCCGCCCGACTGCACCTCGCCGAGTCCACGGTGAAAACCCATGTGGGCCGCATCCTCGCCAAGACGGGCGCGAGGGACCGGGTGCAGGCGGTAATTCTGGCGTACGACACGAGGCTGGTACGGCCGTCCTGAAGAGGGCGGTACGGCCCGTCCCGAAAACGCAGAAAACCCCCGCATCGTAAGATACGGGGGTTTTCCCTTAAATTTAGTTCGGCGGCGTCCTACTCTCCCACAGGGTCCCCCCTGCAGTACCATC
>NZ_JBHYJH010000083.1:0-12519 GCF_042740445.1 Streptomyces sp. NPDC059003
GGGGCGGCAGCCCCTGGTTTCGGGAAAGGGGCGGGACTGGGGCGCCCCGCGAAGGACCCGCGCCGCGCACAGCCGCCCCGCCCCGGCGATAATGGCCCGATGGCGAAAAACAGGCGGACCCGGGCCGCGCGGGAGGCCCTCGTCGAGGAAGTCGACGGCGGACTCGCCGAGCTCATGCCCGACCGCGACCGCCCGAACGCCTGGACCCTCCTCGTCGACGGCGCCCCCCAGTCGTACGTAGACCTCGATGACCCCACGCACCTCGACTTCGAGTACCAGCGCAGAATCGGCCACATCGCCGACCTCGTCGCACCGCCGGGCCGCCCCCTGCACGCCCTGCACCTCGGCGGCGGCGCCTGCAGCCTCGCCCGCTACATCGCCGCCACCCGGCCCCGCTCCACCCAGCAGGTCGTCGAGCGGGACGCCGCCCTCGTCCAGCTGGTCCGCCGTGCCCTGCCCCTCGACCCGCAGGCGCGCATACGCGTGCGCGGCGCCGACGCGCGCGAGGGGCTCGCGAAGGTGCCGGACGGCTGGGCCGACCTCGTGATCGCCGACGTGTTCAGCGGGGCCCGCACGCCCGCGCACCTCACCAGCGTGGAGTTCCTCGGCGACGTACGCCGCGTCCTCAAGCCCGGCGGGCACTACGCCGCGAACCTCGCCGACGGGCCGCCGCTCGGCTATCTGCGCGGGCAGCTCGCCACCGCCGCCACCGTCTTCCCCGAACTCGCGCTCGTCGCCGACCCGGCCGTGCTGCGCGGCAAGCGCTTCGGCAACGCCGTGCTCCTCGCGTCGGAACAGCCCCTTCCGGTCGCCGAGCTGACCCGCCGCAGCGCCGGTGACCCGCACCCCGCGCGCGTGGCGCACGGCCGGGAACTCGCCGACTTCAGCGGCGGCGCGACCGCCGTCACGGACGCGCGCGCCGTGGCCTCGCCGCAGCCGCCGCCGTCGGTGTTCCGCTGAATCCTCGCGGGTCAGTACGTGTCGACCTCGACGCGCGGCGCGTGGTCGTGCCAGGTGCAGAACACCGAGACGCGGTCCGTGTCCGTCGTGAACTCCACGCGGATCCACGTCGGCGCCGTCCACATCTGCATCGACCAGCCCGCCGCGGGCCGCACCGACACGAGCTTCGCCGACGTCTCCCCCAGGTCGAACACGACCCGGCCGCCCTCCGTGTTGTAGCCCCTCACGCTCCCGGAGGCACCCGGGTGCCTCGGCGCCGGGCGGGCCGGTGCCTGCGGGCTCGTGGAGTGCTTAGCGATCTTCGACGGCTGCGGGGGCCGCGGGCTCCGGCGGTCCTTCGCGGGGGACGGCACGGGGGTCCGCGACGGCTTCGTGCGCGGCGTCGGCTCCGGGCGGTGCGTGGACGACGAGAGGGAATCCCCCGCTCCGTCACCGGCCGCGAGCGGCACCGCGCGCGGCGGGTCGTACGCCGTGCCCGCCATCACCGTGTGCACACCCCACCACGACAGCGTGACCGCCGCGCCCGTGGCGAGCGACCACGCGATGGCGTGTACGAGACTCCTGTGCATCGCGGGCCATACTGCACCACCCCCGCGCACCGGCCACAAGCCCCGTCCCGGGCAAGGGAAACGGGGCGGGACCCGGGTCGGGGGACATGCGGCCTAAGCCTCCATCAGGCGCCCGTGAGCGGACATCGGGCCCAAGTCCGGGTCAAACGTCCCGCGGGGCACCGCCCGCGCCCGCATGGCGTACGGTGCCGTGCCATGGCAAGTGTGCTCGTCGTCGAGGACGACCAGTTCGTGCGCTCGGCCCTCATCCGGCATCTCACCGACGCCTCCCACACCGTACGCAGCGTCGGCACCGCCCTGGAGGCCCTGCGCGAGGTCGCCCACGCCCGCTTCGACGTGGTGATCCTCGACCTCGGCCTGCCCGACCTCGACGGGGCCGAGGCGCTGAAGATGCTCCGCGGCATCACCGACGTACCCGTGATCGTCGCCACCGCCCGCGACGACGAGACGGAGATCGTCCGGCTCCTCAACGACGGCGCCGACGACTACCTCACCAAGCCGTTCTCCGTCGAGCACCTCTCCGCGCGCATGACCGCCGTGCTGCGCCGGGCCCGGGGCGGCGGCGAGGTGCCGTCGGGCCGGGTCCTGCGCGTCGGCGGCCTCGCCATCGACCCGCTGCGCCGCCAGGCCGAACTCGACGGCGCCCGGCTCGACCTGACCCGGCGCGAGTTCGACCTGCTCGCCTTCCTCGCCGGGCGGCCCGGCGTCGTCGTACCCCGCAAGGAACTCCTCGCCGAGGTGTGGCAGCAGAGCTACGGCGACGACCAGACCATCGACGTCCATCTGTCCTGGCTGCGACGCAAGCTCGGCGAGACCGCGGCCCGCCCCCGCTATCTGCACACCCTCCGCGGCGTCGGCGTGAAGCTGGAACCACCTCTGTGACGGTCGGGGAGCCGACGCCGTGAGATGGGCCCTGGTGAAGGTCTGCCTGGCCGTCACGGTGATGGTCGTCGCCGCCTTCGCGATCCCCCTCGGCCTGGTCATCCAGGAGATGGCCCGCGACCGCGCCTTCTCCAACGCCGAACGGCACGCCGCCGGCATGGGTCCGACCCTCTCCATCACCACCGACCGCGACCAGCTCACCCGCGCCGTCGCCACCTCCGAGGCGGGCGCCGACGGGCGCATGGCCGTGCACGTACCGGCCGTGGGGGCCCGCTCCCCGCTCACGATCGGCGACTCGCGCGCCCGCGGCGGCGACGTCGGGGCCGCCCGCGAACAGGGCCGCGCCCGGACCGTCGGCGTGCCCGGCGGCTCGGCGCTCCTGCAGCCCTTCGGCCTCGGCTCCGGCGAGACCGCCGTCGTCGAGATCTTCGTGCCCGAGAGCGAGGTCAGCAACGGCGTCACCACCGCCTGGCTGGTCCTCGCGGGCGTCGGCGTCGGCCTGATCATCGGCTCCGTCGCGGTCGCCGACCGGCTCGGCGTCCGGATGGTCCAGCCCGCCCGGCGCCTGGTCGGCGCCGCACGCGACCTCGGCGACGGCAAGCTCGGCGCGCGCGTGCCCGAGGACGGGCCCACCGAACTGCGCCTCGCCGCCGTCGCGTTCAACTCGATGGCCGACCAGGTCGTCCAGCTCCTCGCCAACGAACGCGAACTGGCCGCCGACCTCTCCCACCGCCTGCGCACCCCGCTGACCGTGCTCCGCCTCAACGCGGCCTCCCTCGGCGACGGGCCCGCCGCCGAACAGACCCGGATCGCCGTCGCCCAGCTGGAGCGCGAGGTCGACACCATCATCCGCACCGCCCGCGACGCCAAGCCCCGCACGGTGGCCATCGGGCCCGGCGCGGTCTGCGACGCGGCCGAAGTCATCCGCGAACGCATGGAGTTCTGGTCGGCGCTCGCCGAGGACGAGGGCCGCGAGGCGCGGGTGGCGGGCGTCGACGAACCCGTGTGGACGCCCGTCGCGCGCACCGAGCTCGTCGCCGCGCTCGACGCCCTGCTCGGCAACGTCTTCCGGCACACCCGGGAGGGCGCGGCCTTCGCCGTGGACGTGCACAGCGGCGAGGACGCCGTGATCGTGCTGGTCTCCGACGCGGGCGACGGCATCGCCGACCCCGCAAGCGCGCTCGCCCGCGGCAACTCCGGCGGCGAGGACGGCTCCACCGGCCTCGGCCTCGACATCGTCCGCCGCCTCGCCGAGTCGACGGGCGGCGACGTCCGCATCGGCAGGTCGGTCCTCGGCGGCACGGAGGTCCGCCTCTGGATCCAGCGGGGGTCGCTCCGCGCCTCGGGCGGGCGCCGGGGCGGGCGCCGCCGTCGGCGCGCCCTTCCCCGGGGCCTCTGCCGAGGTCTGCGCCGGCGTCTCTCCCGGAACCTTTCCCGGAACCTTTCCCGACCCCGATCCCAGCCTTAAGCCCACCCTAAGGATCCCCGGATCCCCCCGCGCCTGCCCGAATTGTCGCGCCGCGTGCAGCTAGCGTTCCGAGTGGTTCCAGTACCCCCACGGGAGTCCCAGGACCCCCACGGGAAAACGCGCCCCCCGGCCGGACCCTTCCCCCCACCCGGCCGGGGCGCGCCCCCACTCGGCCCGCGCCCCCGCCAGGCTCGCGCCCCCGCCAGGCCCGAGCCCCGCTCAGTCGGCGGCCCCCGGCAGCTCCCCGCTCGCCGCCACCTTCGCGTACCAGTGGGCGCTCGACTTCGGCGTACGCGTCTGCGTCGCGTAGTCGACGTACACCGCGCCGAAGCGCTTGCTGTAGCCGTACGCCCACTCGAAGTTGTCCAGGAGCGACCACAGGAAGTACCCGCGCACGTCGGCGCCTTCGAGAAGCGCCGCGTGCACGGCCGTGAGGTGCCCGTGCAGATAGCGGATGCGGTCCGGGTCGTGGACGGCGCCGTCGCCCGCGGGGGGCCGGTCGTCGAAGGCCGCGCCGTTCTCCGTCACGTAGAGCGGAACCCCGGGGGCCTGAGCGGTGTACTCAAGGAGAAGGTCCTTCAGGCCGGTGGGGTCCACCGGCCAGTCCATGGCGGTGAGTTCGCCGGGCGCCCGGTGGAAGGAGACGAGCCGGTCGGCGCCCGGCCAGGGGGAGTGGTCGCTCGTGCCGTGCCCGTCGCGGCGCTGGTCGCCCAGGTCGGCGGGGGCCGCCGACACGACAGCGGGGGAGTAGTAGTTGATGCCGAGGAAGTCCAGGGGCTGCCGTGTGACGCCCAGATCGCCGTCGCGCACGAACGCCCAGTCGGTGAGCCCGGCGGTGTCGGCGAGCAGATCGTCGTCGTACGTTCCGCGGAGCATCGGCCCGGTGAAGACGCGGTTGGCGAGCGCGTCGATCCGGCGCCGCGCGTCGAGGTCGGCGGCCGAGGAGGTGAGGGGGCGCACGGCGCTCGGGTTGAGGCAGACGCCGATCCCGGCCCGGCCGGGCAGCGCCGCCCGCAGCGCCTCGGCGCCCAGGCCGTGGGCGAGGTTGAGGTGATGCGCCGCGCGCAGGGCGGCGACGGGATCGGTGCGCCCGGGCGCGTGCACCCCCGAGCCATAGCCGAGGAACGCGCTGCACCAGGGCTCGTTGAGCGTCGCCCACAGCCGCACGCGGTCGCCGAGCGCCCCGGCGACGATCCCGGCGTACTCGGCGAAGCGGTGGGCGGTGTCCCGCTCCGGCCACCCGCCGCCCGCCGCACCCCCGCTGGGGAAGGCCGACTCCAGCTCCTGCGGCAGGTCCCAGTGGTAGAGGGTGACCATGGGCTCGATGCCGTGGGCGAGGAGCTCGTCGACGAGGGCGCGGTAGAAGTCGAGCCCGCGCTGGACGGCGGGCCCGCGCCCGGTGGGCTGCACCCGAGGCCACGACACGGAGAAGCGGTACGCGCTCAGGCCGAGGTCCGCCATGAGCCGTACGTCGTCGCGCCACCGGTGGTAGTGGTCACAGGCGACGTCCCCGGTGTCGCCGCCGAGCACCTTGCCCGGCGTGTGGCTGAAGGTGTCCCAGATCGACGGGGTCCTGCCGTCCTCCCGGGCGCCCCCTTCGATCTGGTACGCGGCGGTGGCGGCCCCCCACAGGAAGGCGGGCGGGAACCGCAGGTCGGCATCGGGCATGGAAGCGCTCCCAAGGGTCGTACGGGAAGGGGGAGATGGCGAGGCCTGCGCGGGCGGCTGAGGGCGCGGCTGAGGGCACGGCTAACCCTTCACCCCTGCATGATCCCGCCCACGATCTGCTTGCCGAACAGGACGAAGGCGAGGAGCAGCGGCAGCGTGCCGAGCAGGGCGCCCGCCATGATCACGGACTGGTCGGGGATCTGCCCCCGGCCAAGCCCGGCCAGGGCCACCTGCACGGTCGGCTCGCCGCCCTGCGTGAGCGCGATGATCGGCCAGAAGAAGTCGTTCCAGGCCATCACGAACGTCAGCATGCCGAGCACGGCCATGGCGGGCCGCGCCGCGGGAAAGACCACGTGCCAGATGACCCGGAAGCTGCTGGCCCCGTCGACCCGCGCCGCCTCGACGAGCTCGGTGGGCAGCGCCTCGATGAGGTACTGCCGCATGAAGAACACCCCGAAGGCGCTCACGAGGGTGGGAAGCACGACGGACTGCAGCTGATCGGTCCAGCCGAACTCGGCGATCATCATGAAGAGCGGTACGACGCTGAGCTGCGGCGGCACCATCATCGTGCCGATCACCAGGAGCAGAAGCAGCCCCCGGAAGCGGAAGCGGAGCTTGGCGAAGGCGAAGCCGGCGAGGGTGGAGAAGAGGACGGTCCCGATGGTGATCGTGCCCGCCACCACCAGGGTGTTGACCAGGGCCGTGCCCATGTTGGCGTCGGTCCAGGCGATCTCCAGGTTCTTGAAGAGGTTGCCGCCGAACCAGAAGGGCGGGGGTGTCTGGGCGAGCCGTGTGTTGGTGCGGGACGCGGCGATCGCCGTCCATACGAGGGGGAAGAGCGAGCCGACGGTGAAGAGGACGAGCACGGCGTAGGTGAGCTTCCCGCCGTGCAGCTGGCGCCCGGCCCCGCGTTTCCTGGAAGTGATCACGTCATCCCCTCACGCGCTCTTGCGGATCCGGCGGCTGACGGCCCAGTTGACGAGCCCGATCAGGACGAGGATCAGGAACATGGTCCAGGCGATCGCCGAGGCCCGCCCGAGGTGCTGGTTGAACCAGCCCTGCTCGTACAGATAGAGACCGAGCGTCTGGAACTGGTGGTCGGAGCCGCCGGTGGGGCTCGCCCCCTGGCTGAACAGAAGCGGCTCGCCGAACAGCTGGGTCGCGCCGATCGTGGAGACGACACAGGTGAACAGGATGGTCGGCCGCAGCGACGGCACGGTCACATGGCGGAACTGCTGCCAGCGGCTCGCCCCGTCGAGCGCCGCCGACTCGTACAGATCGCCCGGGATGGCCTGCATCGCGGCGAGATAGATCAGCGCGTTGTAGCCCGTCCACCGCCAGATCACGATGGCGGAGACCGCGAGCTGTGCCGTCCAGTCGCCGTTCTGCCAGTCCACGGCGTCGACGCCGACGAGCCCGAGCCCCCAGTTGATAAGACCGTGATCGGTCCTGCTGAACATGAGCACGAACACGAGCGTCGCCGCGGCCACCGACGTGGCGTAGGGCGTGAGGATCGCGACCCGGAAGAACATCGAGCCGCGCAGGCGGTAGTTGAGGAGGTGGGCGAGGCCGAGCGCCATGAGCAGCTGCGGCACGGTCGAGAGCAGACCGATGGTGAACGTGTTGCGCAGCGCGTTCCAGAAGAAGTCGTCGTCGAGGAGCCGGGAGAAGTTGCGCAGGCCCACCCACTCCATGTCGGTGGGCGTCCCGAGCTCCACGCGGTGCAGCGAGGCCCACCCCGTGTAGAGCAGCGGGAAGAGTCCGAAGGCGACGAAGAAGAGGAAGAAGGGGGCGATCAGGGCGTAGGGGCTCCACTTCACGTCCCAGCGGTAGCGGCGGCTGCGGCGTGCCCTGCGGCGCTCGTCGCGCCGCCCGTCGGCCGGGTTCCGGGCGGTCGCCGTCGCGGCCGCGCCCTCCTCCGGTACGGAGGGCGCGGCGGCGTCACTCGGGATGTCGGTCACCGGGTCACTGGTCCAGTGCGTTGTCGATGGTCTTCACGGCCTTGCCCCAGGCCTTGTCGGGGTCGGTGCCCTTCTGGTCGACGCCGAGCATCCCGGTGTCGGCCAGGTACTGGGAGATGATCCCGTCCTTGGGACCGATGGGCTGGACCGGCACGCCCTCGGCGGCCCGGGAGAAGATCCGGCCGACGGGCGCCCCGCCGAAGTAGGGGTTCTTGGCGTCCTTCACCTCGGACAGGCCGTACGCGGCGTCGGCGCTCGGGAAGCTGGCCCGCTTGTCGAACAGCTTGGCCTGCTGCTTCGGCGCGGTCAGCCAGGCGACGAGCTCGGCGGCCTCCTTCTTGTGCTTGCCCGCCTCGGGCACGGTGAGGAAGGAGCCGCCCCAGTTGCTGGGCTTGGGCGCGGCGGCGACGTCCCACTGGTCCTCGCCGTCCTTGCCCGCCTTGTCCTTGATGTAGCCGAGCATCCAGGGCGGGCAGGTCACCGTGGCGAAGGAGGCGTTGGCGAAGGCCTGGTCCCAACTGGGCTGGAACTGCTGGAGCTTGGCGGTGAGCCCGGCCTCGGCGAACTCGGCCGCGATGTCCCAGCCCTCCTTGACGGTGGCGCTGTCCTTGTAGATGAGCTCGCCGTCGGCGTCGTAGAACTTCTCGGTGCCCGAGCCGTGCACGGCGGCCATCACGCCGGTGGCGCCGTCGACGAAGGCGGTGCCCTTGGGGGCCTTGGCCTGGTAGCGCTTGCCCGCGTCCAGGTACTTGCGCCAGTCCCCGGCCCAGAGCTTGCCGACGGCCTCGCGGTCCGTCGGCAGCCCTGCCTTCTTGAAGAGGTCCTTGCGGTAGCAGATGCCGGTGGGGCCGATGTCGGTGCCGAGCCCGACGGTCTTGCCGTCCTTGGCCGTGCCCTGCTTCCACTTCCAGTCGAGATAGGAGTTCTTGTCGACGCCGGAGACCTTGCCGAGGTCCATCAGCTTGGCGGAGTGCGTGCCGGTCAGCTCGGCGATGTTGCCGACCTCGACGGCCTGGACGTCGGACAGGCCGCTGCCGCTGCTGAGGTGGGTGAGCAGCGCGGGCCAGTAGTTCTCGTTGCGCTGTACGGAGTTCTGTTTGATCTTGATGTCCGGGTGGAGGTTCTCGTACTCGTCGTAGAGCCCGGCCTCCTGAAGGCCGAAGGCGCCGAACACGCCGACGGTCAGCGTCGTCCTGCCCTTGCCGCCCCCGCCGCCACCCGAGGAGCCGCCGGGCTCGTCCTCGTCGGAGTCCTCCGCGCAGCCGGCGAGCAGCCCGCCCGCGAGTGCGGCGACGGCCGCGAGGACCACGGCCTTGTGGGGCGTTCGAGTCCTGTAGCGCATTGCGTCCTCCTGGTGCTCCGACGTACCGGCCACCGGTCAACCACCTTGTGCGATGCGGGGATCGGGGGGAGCCGGCTCGGACGGCACGTGTGGGTCGTGTAAGAGCCGGGTAGGGTGGGAGCGCTCCCATCGATGATGTCTTGAAGAGTCCCGGCTCGCCGCGGGGGTGTCAAGGCACCGGACACCGGGAGTTGCGGGCCCGTCGGCCCGCTCGGGCGCCGCCGCTGGTGGCCGGGGTCCCGCTGTTAGATTGACGTGCTTGCGCCGGGCGAACGCCGGCCGTGGCGCGTCGTGGGGAGGCACCGATGAGGAGTGGTCAGCCCAGGGGGCGCAGCGGGGGGCGGCCCACTCTCGAGGAGGTCGCCGCGCGCGCGGGCGTCGGCCGCGGCACGGTGTCCCGCGTGATCAACGGCTCGCCCCGGGTGAGCGAGCGCACCCGCGCCGCCGTCGAGGAGGCCGTCGCGGAGCTCGGCTACGTACCGAACACGGCGGCCCGCGCGCTCGCCGCGAACCGCACCGACTCGATCGCCGTCGTCGTCCCGGAGCCGGAGTCCCGGTTCTTCGCCGAGCCGTACTTCTCGGACATCATCCACGGCGTCGGCACCGCCCTCGCGGACACCGACATGCAGCTCCTGCTGACCTTCGCGGGCGGCGACCGGGAGCGGCGCCGCCTCGCCCAGTACCTGTCGGCGCACCGCGTGGACGGCGTCCTGCTCGTCTCGGTGCACGCCGACGACCCGCTGCCCGACCTGCTGCGGCAGCTGGAGATCCCGGCGGTGATCAGCGGCCGCCGCTCGGCCGACGAGCCGCTCGCCTCGGTCGACTCCGACAACTTCGCGGGCGCCCGCGCGGCCGTCACCCATCTGCTCGCCCGGGGCCGCCGCACCATAGCGACGATCACCGGCCGCCTGGACGTGTACGGCGCCCAGCGCCGCCTGGACGGCTACCGCGACGCCCTGGCCGAGGCCGGCCACGACGTCGACGAGGGCCTGGTGGCCCGCGCCGACTTCACCGAGGACGGCGGCCGCCGCGCGATGGCGGACCTCCTGGAGCGCAGGCCGGACCTGGACGCGGTCTTCGCCGGTTCGGACGTGATGGCGGCGGGCGCCCGCCAGGTCCTGCGCCGCGCGGGCCGCCGCATACCGGACGACGTGGCCCTGGTCGGCTTCGACGACTCGGCGATCGCCCGCCATATGGACCCGCCCCTGACCAGCGTGCGCCAGCCCATCGCGGAGATGGGCCGCACGATGACGCACGTCCTGCTCACCGAGATCGCCGACCCCCGCCCTGCGGCCGCCCGCCGCCTGGACCGCCCGCAGATCGTGCTCCCGACGGAACTGGTGTGCCGCGCGTCGTCGTGACGGGCGGGCCCCGGAAACCGGGATGATCTTTGTGCTCCGCCCCGATAGGGTCGCCCGGCCGTCGAGTAAGGGGAGTAAGCCTTGAAGACCATGACAGACAGCGAGTGGCGTTCCTTCGTCCTCGCGGGGACGCGCACGGGCAAGCTGGCCACCAATCGCGCGGACGGCAGACCGCACGTCACGCCGGTCTGGTTCCTCCTCGACGAGGAGGGCGGGCCGGACGGGGACACCCATGTGGTCCTCACCACCTGGCACGAGTCCCTGAAGTACAAGGCGCTGCGCCGCGAGCCCCGCTTCTCGCTGTGCGTGGACGACCAGGCGCCGCCGTACTCGTACGTGATGCTGGAGTGCGTCGCCGATTTCGTCGACGACCCCGGGGTCCTGCGCGACTGGGCGACCCGGATCGGGGGCCGCTACATGGGTGAGGAGCGGGCGGAGGCGTACGGGAAGCGGAATTCCGTGCCGGGGGAGTATCTGGTGCGGGCCCGGGTGGACCGGGTGATCGCCTTCGGCGGCATCGCGGACTGATTCCGTACCGTGCCGCTGATCACACGCCGATCGCGGAGCGCACGGTGATCACATGACGAAGGCCGGTCCGCCGAAGCGGACCGGCCTTCACCGATCAGGGTGAGTGACGGGACTTGAACCCGCGGCCACCTGGACCACAACCAGGTGCTCTACCAACTGAGCTACACCCACCATGAGCCGGTCTTTTGTCGTTCTTCCGACCGGCCGAGAAAAAGTGTACAGGGTCCGAAGGGGTGCTCGCGCACCCCTTTTGCGGACCCCGTACGCGAGGCTCCGTGACGGGCTAATCCGCAGGCAGCACGTGCTTCGCCGCGATCGACCGCGCCGTGTCCGAGTCCGGGCCCGGCTGGGGCACGAAGATCGCCTCGCGGTAGTACCGCAGCTCGGCGATGGACTCACGGATGTCGGCGAGCGCCCGGTGGTTGCCGTTCTTGTCCGGGCTGTTGAAGTACGCCCGGGGGTACCAGCGCCGGGAGAGCTCCTTGATGGAGGACACGTCGACGATGCGGTAGTGCAGGAAGCCCTCCAGGGTCGGCATGTCCCGCAGCAGGAAGCCGCGGTCCGTGCCGACCGAGTTGCCGCACAGCGGGGCCTTGCGGGGCTCCTTCACGTGCTGACGGATGTAGTCGAGCACCTGTTCCTCGGCGTCGGCCAGGGTGGTGCCGCCGGGCAGCTCGTCCAGGAGGCCGGAGGTGGTGTGCATCTGCCGCACCACCTCCGGCATGGTCTCCAGGGCCGCGTCCGGCGGGCGGATCACGATGTCCACACCTTCGCCGAGCACGTTCAGTTCCGAGTCGGTGACCAGTGCGGCCACCTCGATAAGTGCGTCGTCCGTCAGCGAGAGCCCGGTCATCTCGCAGTCGATCCACACCATGCGATCGTTCATGCGCCCAACCCTACGGCGCACTCCTCTGACCGGGCAGAGGCGTACGGCTCGACGCGTACGCGTCGGCCTGCGGTTTGCCCGGATCCATCGGCAGGGACGCCGCGGCTCCGAGCGCGCTCGCGGCCGCGGTGCGCCGTGTCTGGGACGGGACCGGACCGGGGGTCATCCCCGGATTCGCTCCCGGGCCCATGCCCGGACCACCAGGACCACCCGGACCGCCGGGTCCGCCCGATCCGATCGGACCGCCCGGTCCACCGGGCCCGCCGACCCCGCCGGGGCCGTCGACCGTGACCACGGGGGGTGCCGGGGGTACGGCCGACGCCGCGCCGTCGAGTCCCCGCTCGCTCTGCGGCCTGCGCGCGCGGTAGGCGGCGCGGTACGCGGCGGGCGAGGAGCCGAGCTGGCGGCGGAAGTGACCGCGCAGCGCGACGGGCGAACGGAATCCGCAGCGCCCCGCGACCTCGTCGACGGAGTAGTCGGAGGTCTCCAGGAGCCGCTGCGCCTGGAGCACCCGCTGCGTGATCAGCCACTGCAGGGGAGCGCTCCCGGTGAGCGAGCGGAAGCGCCGGTCGAACGTGCGGCGGCTCATGTACGCGCGGGCGGCGAGCGTCTCCACGTCGAACTGCTCGTGGAGGTGCTCGAGCGCCCAGGCGACGACCTCGGCGAGCGGGTCGGCGCCGATCTCCTCCGGGAGCGACCGGTCCAGATAGCGCTCCTGGCCGCCCGCACGGCGCGGCGGCACGACGAGCCTGCGGGCGAGCGCGCCCGCCGCCTCGTTGCCGTGATCCGTGCGCACGATGTGCAGACAGAGATCGATTCCGGCCGCGGTCCCGGCCGGCGTGAGCACGTCACCGTCGTCGACGAACAGCTCGCGCGGGTCGACGTGGACGGACG
>NZ_JBHYJH010000083.1:12617-42389 GCF_042740445.1 Streptomyces sp. NPDC059003
ACGTGAGCACGTCACCGTCGTCGACGAACAGCTCGCGCGGGTCGACGTGGACGGACGGATAGCGTTTCGCGAGCGTCGGCGCGTACATCCAGTGCGTCGTCGCGGGTCGGCCGTCCAGTAAACCGGCCGCCGCGAGGACGAACGCACCGGTGCACAGGCCGACGATGCGGGCCCCTTCCTCGTGTGCGCGGCGCAGCGCGTCGAGCGCCTCCAGCGGAGGCGGCGACGTGATGGAACGCCAGGCCGGCACGACGACGGTGCCGGCGCGTGAGATCGCCTCCAGCCCATGGGGCGCGGTCAGTTCGAGCCCACCAGTGGTGCGCAGCGGCCCCTCCTCGCCGGCGCACACGAGCAGCCGGTATCGAGGGACTCCCGCGTCCTGCCGGTCGATGCCGAACACGGAGAGTGGTATGGAACTCTCGAAGATGGGACCACCGCTGAAGAGCAGCACCGCGACGATTTCCCGACGGCGCCGCCCGGAGAGTTTCCGCGCCGCGGCTTCCTGCACGGCAGTGGAGTCGTGGCTCATGGCGCTAAGCCCCCCTCGGTCGTCGCGGCTCCCTGTTCTTGACGGACCTGTCGCTCCTGCACGTTTCCCCTCGGTCCTCCACCAGTCCCCCGCCGTACTACAGTCAAGATCGAATCTACTGCGTTCCGTGCCGCCGGAGTGACCAGTTAAGGACCCGGCACATTGTCGACATGGCAACTTGGCGTGAAGCATTCGATCACGAAGCGTCGCACTCGCGGGGCGCCCAGGGAAGTGCGCCTCGTCCCAGTGGCCGGTCAACGTAGGGTGCAGACGCCTTCTTCGCTCCTTTCACCCCTGGTGGGACGTGGGTTGACCCCCTGTTCGGCCAGGGAATGCGGACCAGCCGGAAGTTGGCTGAAAACATACGGGCGAGTGTGAGGGAATCAGTCAGTCCGCGTCAGCGCACCGGCGCATCCGAGCCCCCGTGGCGCCCGCCCCGATGCGCCCCCGCGGCGGGCCGCTGACGCCGCCCCCGGGACCCCTGGCACTGCTCCGCCCGCACCCGCGCGGCCCCGCGCTCGGACTGCCGCAGGAGCACCCGGCAGACCCCGGTCACGGCCGCGAGCCCCAGGGCCGACCCGGCCGCACCGGCCAGTGAGGTCCCGTACCCGACGAGGACGACGGGAACCAGGACGCAGGAGAACGCCGCCCAGCGCACCACGTCGCTGGCCGCCTCCTGCGGGGCGGTGGCCGGGGCCTCGGCGGCCCGGGCCCCGGGAACCCCCGGGCCCCGGCGCTCGCGCGCCCCCTCGGCGGAGTGACGGCGGGTGGCCGCCGTGGCGGCTGCGTCGGCGGTGGTCGGTCCTGGCACGGCGTACTCCCTGCGACGGTGGTTTCGCACGTGATGGCGGGGTGGGGAAGGGCGAGGAGGGGCGGGGGAGGCGAGGGCAAGGGGAGGGGAGGGATACGAGAGGTGAGGCGAGAGAGCGGGACGGGAGGGGTGGGACGAGAGGGGAGAGGGAGGGGGGAGAGGAGAGGGGGAAGGGGGAGAGGGGGGAGAGGGGGGAGAGGGAGGGAGAAAGGGCGGGAAAGGGGGAAGAAGGGGGGCGAGGGGGAGAGGCGGTGGCGAGCGGGGAGTGAGGGGACGTGACGGGGGGTGACCGGGAACGGGGAGTCGAATGTCTCCGAAAGAGTGGTTTCACGGGTTCAACGCGTGGCCCGGCGGCCGGTCACTGGCCTGAAGGGGCCACGGCGCGCGAACCGGGCGCAAACCGCCTGTACGGGGCAGCTGCCATTGCCATCCGAGCCACGCTCATGCATGCTCCGGTGAATGCCGCGAGGCCTCTCCCGGGCCTCGGCGGGGCCCCGAAGGTGCCCCGCGCGGCTTCGTCCATAACCTGGGCAGGAGAGGAGTGCCGCCGTACCCTTGGGGGTAAGGGGTTGTGAAGATGATTCCCGGACACAGGTCCTGCGGACGCAGGTCCCGACAGGCCCGGTGACCACCGCACACCTCAGACAAAAACCGACCCTCCCACAGAGGACTCCTTCGCCGAGACACCGATGGCCGGTCACGAATTCTCCGAACCCGCGGACCGCAAGCGGCAGGTCGCCGATCCCACGACGACCCCCCAAGCGGCGGAAGAACCACGTCACTCCTGCGATCCCGCCTTTCGGCACGGCGTCGTCGTCGGCTTCGACGGCTCGACGTCCAGCGAACGGGCCCTCGCCTACGCGATCGGGATGGCCCACCGCTCCGGCTCCGGGCTGATCATCGTCCACGTCGCCAACCGCCTGCCCACCACGGTCTGGGCGGGCTGCGAGCCCCCCGTCTTCGTCGACGTCCCCGACCACCGCACCGAGGTCCTCGGGCTCGAACTGGCCTGCGCGGACTATCTGGCGGAGGTGCCGTGGATCCTCGTGGAGCGCGGCGGCGACATCTGCCACGAACTCGAAGAGGTCGGCAGGGAGTACGCGGCGGACGCCATCGTCGTCGGCTCGACGCACGGGATCGTGGGGCGCATCTTCGGGTCGGTCGCAGGCCGCCTCGCGCGCCGTGCGCAGCGGCCGGTAGTCGTCATTCCGTAGCCGCGCCCCCGCCGCCGCGCATATTCCGCAACGCCCCTTCGTCCCTGGTGAGATGAGGGTGCAGGGCGTCAACTTCCTTGCCGTGGCGCATAAATCTACTCGTGCGTAGAGGTGGTTTGTTCCCTTGTGAAGGGTACATACCGGTCGCTGGGGCGAACCAGGGCCCGGCGCACGCGCAGCACGACTGCACCTTGCACGAAGGGAGCCCGCCGTGGACAAAGACGTCTCCGCGGGAAGCAACACCTCGACCCTCGGTCATCTCGCTCTCGGACTCACCCTGTTGGGCTTCGGCCTCGGTCACACCCGTGTGATCGACGGCGTGACCGCGGCGGACGCGGCCGCGCTCGCCACGTACGTCGGCGGCATCGCGCTGTTCGTCGCGGGCCTGCTCGTCTTCCGCGCCGACGCGTTCACCGGCACGGCCTTCACCGGGCTCGGCGCGCTCTGGTTCACCTGGGGAGTCTCGGCCGACGCGCAGGTGTCCGCGAACGCCGCGGGCCTCTTCCTGCTCCTGTTCGCGCTCGTCGCGCTGACCCTCACGGCCGCCGCGCGCGGCGGCTCCACGCTCACGCGCGGGACGTACGCCCTGATGTTCGTGGCGCTCGTGCTCCTCGCCATCGCGCAGTTCGGCGACAGCGACGGCCTGGCCAAGGTCGGCGGCTGGTTCGCGGCCGCGGGCGGGCTCCTGGCCTGGTACGGGGCTACGGCGGCCCTCGCCAATTGGCCGACGGCGATTCCCGGGCGACCTGCCGGCCGGGGGGTGACGGCCACCGGCTGAGGCAGGCGTGGGCCGGGGTAATGGGCGACCCCGGCCCCTTGAAGAGTGGTCCCCCGTGCGCCTGGTGGCACGTACGGGGGACCACTCACGGGTGGACCTACTCCACCGTCACCGACTTCGCCAGGTTGCGCGGCTTGTCGATGTCCCGGCCGAGGGCCAGGGCCGTGTGGTACGCGAGGAGCTGGAGCGGGATGCCCATGAGGATCGGGTCCAGCTCGTCCTCGTTCTTCGGGACGACGATGGTGTGGTCGGCCTTCTCCTGCTCCTGGTGGGCGACCGCGAGGATCTTGCCGCTGCGGGCCTTGATCTCCTCCAGGGCGGCGCGGTTCTTCTCCAGGAGGTCGTCGTCGGGGACGATCGCGACCGTCGGCAGGGCGGGCTCGATCAGGGCGAGCGGGCCGTGCTTGAGCTCGGACGCGGGGTAGGCCTCGGCGTGGATGTAGGAGACCTCCTTGAGCTTCAGGGAGGCCTCGCGGGCCACCGGGTAGCCGCGTACGCGCCCGATGAACAGCATCGACTTGGCGTCGGCGAACTCCTGGGCGAGCTTCTGGATCTCGTCCTCGCGCGCCAGCATCTGCTCGATCTGCGCGGGCAGCTGCCGCAGGCCCGCGATGATCCGCTTGCCGTCGGAGGCGGACAGGTCGCGAATGCGGCCCAGGTGCAGGGCGAGCAGCGCGAAGGCGACGGTGGTGTTGGTGAAGCACTTGGTGGAGACGACGCAGACCTCGGGGCCCGCGTGCACGTACACGCCCGCGTCGGCCTCGCGGGCGATCGCGGAGCCGACGACGTTGACGATGCCGAAGACGCGGGCGCCCTTGCGCTTGAGCTCCTGCACGGCGGCGAGCACGTCATAGGTCTCGCCGGACTGGGAGACGGCCACGTACAGGGTGTCGGGGTCGACGACCGCGTTGCGGTAGCGGAACTCGGAGGCGGGCTCGGCGTCGGCGGGGATGCGGGCCAGCTCCTCGATCATCTGGGCGCCGATCATGCCCGCGTGGTACGAGGTGCCGCAGCCGAGGATCTTGACGCGGCGCACCTTGCGGGCGTCGTGGGCGTCCAGGTTGAGGCCGCCGAGGTGCACGGTGGAGAAGCGGTCGTCGATGCGGCCGCGCAGGACGCGGTCGACGGCGTCGGCCTGCTCGAAGATCTCCTTGTGCATGTACGTGTCGTGGCCGCCCATGTCGTACGACTCGGCCTCCCACTCCACGGTGGTCGGCGAGGCCGTCGTGCTGGAGCCCTCGGTGGTGTACGTGCGGTAGTCGTCGGCCTTGATGGTGGCCATCTCGCCGTCGTCGAGGGTGACGACCTGGCGGGTGTGGGAGACCAGGGCGGCGACGTCGGAGGCGACGAACATCTCCTTCTCGCCGATGCCGAGGACGACGGGGGAGCCGTTGCGGGCGACGACGATGCGGTCGTTGAAGTCGGCGTGCAGGACGGCGATGCCGTAGGTGCCCTCGATGTGGCGCAGGGCCTCGCGGACCCGCTCCTCCAGGGTCTCGGCCTCGGAGCGGGCGATGAGGTGGGTGATCACCTCGGTGTCCGTCTCGGAGCGGAACTCCACGCCGTCGGCGAGCAGCTTGGCGCGCAGCTCGGTGGCGTTGTCGATGATGCCGTTGTGGACGACGGCGAGCTTGTTCTCGGCGTCCATGTGCGGGTGGGCGTTCTCGTCGGAGGGGGCGCCGTGGGTGGCCCAGCGGGTGTGGGCGATGCCGGTGGTGCCGGTGAAGCGCTTGGGGACGCGGGCCTCCAGGTCGCGGACCCGGCCCTTGGCCTTGACCATCTTCAGGCCGGTGGCCTTGGGTCCTGTGATGACGACGCCCGCGGAGTCGTAGCCGCGGTACTCCAGGCGCTGCAGGCCCTCCAGGAGCAGCGGGGCGACGTCACGCTTGCCGATGTATCCGACGATTCCGCACATAGGGGTCCCTCGGGTGTGGTGTGGATGGGTCAGCCGTAGACGATGCGGCGCAGCTGCCTCAGCGTGAGCTCGGGCGGCGCGACCGCGCGGTAGGGCAGGTCCGCCGCGATCCGTTCGAAGATCTCCGTGTTCACCAGGCCCTGACCCTGGAGCTCACGGTGGCGGCGGCGGACGTACGCCTCGGTCGTCTCGTCGAAGTAGGCGAGCACGTCCTGGATCACCCGGAGCGCTTCGCCGCGCTGGAGCTGGGTGGAGCGCATCAGGTGATCGACAAGGTCTTCGTGCACTCGACGATCCTGGATTACACAGGATTCTTTCGCAAGAATCCTGCCCGGATTCGGGCAGGATCAGCTCGATCGGCGGTGCCTTCCCTCACGCGGCCCTTACATACGGCGCAGCACGGCCTGCTTGGCCGTCGTGAACTCCTCGTCCGTGAGGATGCCGCTCTGGTGCAGCTCGCCCAGCTCCCGCAGGCGGCGCAGGAGCGCGTCGTGGCTGTCCTCCGCCGGGGCGGGCGGCGCGGCGGGCACCTCCTGGGTGAGCACGGGGGCGGGCGCGAGCTCCGGTGCGGGGGCGGGCTCGCGCGGCGCGGCCGGGTGCGGGAGCCGGGCCTGGACGGCGGCGGCGACGAGCGCCATCAGCGGGTCCTTCTTGAAGCCCCAGAGCTCCACCGAGTTCGGGTCGTACTTCGGCGGGGCCTTGGTCGGCGCGTTCTTCACGGTGAAGCGGAGGTAGCCGTTCTCCAGGCCGATCGCGGGCTGCCACTCGACGGCCGCGACGTCGGTGAGCGCGATCGAGCGGGTGCCGGACGCGGCCTTGGCCTCCTCCGTCTTCCAGTTCCACTCCAGGCGGATGTGCTCGCCGTCGAAGCTCACCGTGGCGTCGCCCGCCGCGACCTGGAGCGGCACGGACGGTCCCGGCAGCAGATACGACGTGCAGCTCGTGGCCGGCACCTGTTCGAGCAGGATCGCGTTGCGCAGCTCGTCGACCACGTACTCCGCGACGCCGTACCGGTCGGGCTCCACCGTCAGCTGGTACGGGTCGGAGGCGTCGGCGAGCTTGCCGCCCGTCACCTGGAGCAGCGGGTCGGCACCGTCACGCAGGCGCAGCCGAAGGCGCCCGCTCTTCTTGCCCTGTTCGAAGGCGATGCCCGTCAACGACTGGAGCGGGAGCGTCAGTTCGCCCAGGGTCTTGCGCAGCAGCGAGACCCCCTTGTCGCGCCCCGGCACGAGCCGCAGGGCCACTCCGTCGAAGGTCCAGGTCCCGTCGCGCTGGATGATTTCCGCCATGAGGGGATTCTCGCACCGTGCGCAGGTCAGGTGGTCTACACCTTGACCCGCCCTGGGGTGCGCGGTACGCATGGTGACGGATCGACTGTTGCACGTCCGCGCAGGCCCGTCGAAGGGACCCGCCAGTGAGACAGCACCACAGATCGACACGTGTCATCGGTTCGCTGCTGCTCCTCGTCGCCGCCGGTACGTCGTCCGTGGCGGCCGCTCCCGGTGGCCAGCCGAGACCCGCGGCCGAGCCCACGCCGCTCGGCCAGGTCGTGCCCGTCCCCATGAAGGTGGACGCGGCCGGGCCCGGATTCGAGATCACACCCAAGACCCGCATCCGCGTCGGCAGCGGCAACGCGGAGGAGCGCCGCGTCGGCGAGTACCTGGCGGGCATCCTGCGCCCGTCCACCGGCTACCGCCTGCCCGTCACCGACCGCGGGGGCGGCGACGGCATCCGCCTGCGCATCAGCGCGGAGCCGGAGAACAAGGCGCTCGGCAACGAGGGGTACCGGCTGATCTCCACGCGCGGCTCGCTCACGCTCACGTCGTGGTCTGGAGCCGGGCTCTTCCACGGCGTACAGACGCTGCGGCAGCAACTGCCCGCCGCCGTCGAGAAGAAGACGACGCAGCCGGGGCCGTGGCGGGTCGCGGGCGGCACGATCAAGGACATGCCGCGCTACGCGCACCGCGGGGCCATGCTGGACGTGGCCCGGCACTTCTTCACCGTCGACCAGGTCAAGCGCTTCGTGGACCAGCTGGCCCTGTACAAGGTCAACAAGCTGCATCTGCACCTGAGCGACGACCAGGGCTGGCGCATCGCGATCGACTCCTGGCCGCGCCTGGCCGCGTACGGCGGCTCCACCCAGGTCGGCGGCGGCGCGGGCGGCTTCTACACCAAGGAGCAGTACAAGGAGTTCGTCCGGTACGCGACGTCCCGCCACCTCGAAGTGATCCCGGAGATCGACATGCCGGGCCACACGAACGCGGCGCTCGCCTCCTACGCCGACCTCAACTGCAACGGCGTGGCACCCCCGCTGTACACCGGCACGGAGGTCGGCTTCAGCTCGCTGTGCGTCAAGAAGGACGTGACGTACGACTTCGTGGACGACGTCATCCGGGAGCTCGCCGCGCTCACGCCCGGCCGCTACCTGCACATCGGCGGCGACGAGGCGCACTCCACCAGCCATGAGGACTTCGTGGCCTTCATGGACAAGGTGCAGCCGGTCGTCGCCAAGTACGGCAAGACCGTGATCGGCTGGCACCAGCTGGCCGGCGCCAGGCCCGCGCAGGGCGCCATCGCCCAGTACTGGGGCTACGACCGCACGGGCCAGGCGGAGCGGGACCAGGTCGTGAACGCGGCGAAGAACGGCACCAAGCTGATCGTCTCGCCCGCCGACCGGGCCTATCTGGACATGAAGTACACCAAGGACACCGTCCTCGGCACCAAGTGGGCGGGGTACGTGGAGGTCCAGCGGTCCTACGACTGGGACCCCGGCACGTACGTGGCAGGCGCACCCGCCGACGCGGTGCTCGGGGTCGAGGCGCCGCTGTGGACGGAGACCCTGTCGACGTCGGCGCACCTCGACCAGATGGCGTTCCCGCGCCTGCCGGGCATCGCGGAGCTCGGCTGGTCGCCCGCGTCGACGCACGACTGGGACACGTACAAGGTGCGGCTCGCGCGGCAGGCGCCGCGCTGGGACGCGCTGGGCATGGACTACTACAGGTCGCCGCAGGTGCCCTGGTCCACGCGGTGACGTAACGGCGTACGAAGACGGGGCTCCGGAGGACCGTACTCCGGAGCCCCGTCCGGCTTGGCGGGGACAACAGGCCCGGGGCCGACAGGCCTTACGCGATCGGGTTCTTGAGCGTGCCGATCAGCTGGAGCGCGCCCGCCGGGTCGGCGAGGTCCAGCATCTGCTCGTTGTCACGCAGCTGGAGCCGGTTCAGGCAGGACAGCGCGAACTCGGGGGCGAACAGGTCGTACTGGCGGAACTTCTCCGCGAGCTCGGGCATGGAGTGCTGGTAGTCGCGCACGCACTCCGCGACCGTCCGCCAGAACGTGTCCTCGTCGATGACGCCCTCCGTGACGAGGTCGGCGGCCAGGAAGCGGAAGAAGCAGTCGAAGACGTCCGTGAAGATCGACAGGAGCTTGCGGTCCTCGGGGACCTCGACGCGGATCCGCTCGACCTCGGGCGGAAGGACCGCCGTCGGGTCCATCACCGCGATCTCCTCGGCGATGTCCTTGAACAGCGCGCGCTGCACGACACCGTCCTTCAGGACGAGGATGACGTTCTCGCCGTGCGGCATGAACACCAGGTCGTAGGCGTAGAAGCTGTGAAGCAGCGGCGTCAGGTAGGCGCGCAGATAGCGGCGCAGCCACTCGGCGGGCCGCAGGCCCGAGCGGGCGATCAGGGCGGCGGCGAAGGACGCGCCGTCGCGGTCGGTGTGCAGCAGCGACGCCATGGTGGCGAGCTGCTCGCCGTCCGCGAGCTGCGGCACGGGGCTCTCGCGCCACAGCGCGGCGAGCATCTTGCGGTACGGCGAGTAGCGGTCGGTCGCGGCCTCGTACTCCCGGTGCCGGTAGCCGACCGCGGCGCGCTCGCGGATGATCCGCAGGCCCGTGCCCCTGAGGACCTCGTCGGACTCCACGAGGGCGGCGAGCCAGTCGTTGATGGCGGGGGTCGCCTTCATGTACGCGGCCGAGAGCCCGCGCATGAAGCCCATGTTGATGACGGACAGCGCCGTCTTCACATAGTGCTTGGCCGGGGCGCTGGCGTTGAAGAACGTACGGATCGACTGCTGCGCCAGATACTCGTCGTCGCCCTCGCCCAGGCACACCAGGTGCCGCTGGGCGACCTCGGCGGCGAAGGTGACGGACAGCTTGTTCCACCACTGCCAGGGGTGGACCGGGATGAGCAGGTAGTCCGCCGGGTCCAGGTCCTGCGCGCGCAGCACCGCGGCGAAGCGGTCCACCGTCTCCCGGCCGAGCTCAGCGAGCAGGAACGACTCGTAGTCGAGCCCCGTGCCCGCCGTGAACGCGGCCCGGTCGCGGCGCGCGGCCAGCCAGACGAGGCGGACGGGGCTCGCCGTCTCGGGGGCGTACGACAGGTACTCGTGCACGCCGAAGCCGAGCCGTCCGTTGTTCGCGACGAAGCACGGGTGGCCCTCGGTCATGCCCGTCTCGATCTCCTGGAACCCGGCGCGGGCCAGGTCCGCGGAGCTGAGCGCGTCCTTGGCGAGCTTGTAGCAGGTGCCGGAGAGCGTGGAGGAGATCTCCTCCAGGTAGACCGGCAGGACCTTCTCGCTCAGGCCGAGACAGCCGCGCAGTTCGGTGAAGAACTCCAGGGCGTTCAGGGGCAGTTCGGTGCCGTCGCGGTGCCGGGTGATCGACGCGGGGTCGACCTGCCAGTGGTCGAGGGCGAACAGGCGGGCGCGGAAGCGGTAGCGGGTGAGGCCGTCGTCGCTGCGTACGACGTACCGGCCGGCGCCGCAGTCCTCGGGGGTGAGCAGGCGTTCGTGGGCGAACTCGGCGAGGGCCTTGCGGATGAGGAGCCGGTTGGCCTCGGCCCAGCGCTCCGGGGTCAGATGGGTCACGGCCTCGGAAAGGGGCGTCAGGGTCATCGTGCTGCTCCAGAAATGACGGAAGGGCGGGCGGCCACGGCCTGGCGGACGACGGCCGCCTCGAACTGCTCACGGGTGCAGAAGCTGAGCAGGGCCCGCTTCTCCGGCTTGTCGATCTCGCGCTCGGGCACGAAGCCGACGGTTTCGTTGAGCGCGTGCACGGCGTGGTTGGCGACGTCGGGTTCCACGACGACCCGCACGGTCCGGGGGTCCGCGAACAGGTGCTCCATCACCGTGGTGATCACGGCGCGGGTGAACCCGTGGATGCGGTGCTCGCTCGGCGCCACCAGGAAGTGCATGCCGACGTCGCCGGGCTCGGGCTCGTACAGGCCGACGAGCTCGATGTAGCGGGGGTCGTAGCGCTCCATCAGGAAGGCGGGCTCGCCGTCGTGCGAGCCGATGTACGCGTGGTGGTGCTCGGACGCCGCGATCCCCATGTACTCCCGCTCCACGTCGTGGAGCTTCGCGCCCTGCATCAGCCAGAAGGCGGCCTTGGGGTGCGTGACCCAGGAGTGGACGAGCTCGGCGTCCTCGAAGGGGTCGAGGGGGCGCATGGTGAGCGGTCCGAGGGCGCGCGGGGCCGTCGTGCCGAGAGCGCGCCTGGCCGGAGTGCGCAGGCGGCTCATACGGCGAACTCCTGGAACGCGATGGACTTCTCGACCGGGTAGGCCTCGCGGCCGAGGATCTCGCGGATGATGTACGCGTTGCGGTAGGGGCCCATGCCCAGGTCGGGGCTGGTCATCGAGTGGGCGTGGACGGCGGCGTTCTGCAGGAAGATGCCGCGCCCCGTTGTGTCGATGGAGTAGTTGCGGGCGACGTCGAAGTTGCCGTGCGCGTCCCACACGATGCGGTCGCGCACCGGGGCGAGGAAGTCCGGGACCCGGTACTGGTAGCCGGTGGCGAGGACCAGGCCCTCGGTGGTGATCTCGAAGTCCTTGCCCTGCTCCTCCTGGCGCAGGCTCAGGGTGTACGTGCCGTGCTCGTACCGCGCCCCGGTCAGCGCGGAGTTGGTGAGGAGCCGCGTGGGGACGGGCCCGTCGAGCCCCTTCTGGTAGAGCAGGTCGAAGATGGCGTTGATCAGCTCGCCGTCGATGCCCTTGAACAGGCCCTTCTGCTGGTCCTTGAGGCGGTAGCGGGTGGCCTCGGGCAGGGCGTGGAAGTAGTCGACGTACTCCGGGGAGGTCATCTCCAGGGTCAGCTTCGTGTACTCGAGGGGGAAGAACCGCGGGGAGCGGGTGACCCAGTTGAGCCGGTAGCCGTGGACGTCGATGTCGCTGAGCAGGTCGTAGTAGATCTCGGCGGCGCTCTGCCCGCTGCCGACCAGAGTGATCTGGTTCTTCTTCTGCAGCTCTGCCTTGTGCTCCACATAACGGGAGTTGTGCAGGAAGTCGCCGCCGAGGCGCGCGCAGGCGTCGGGGATGTACGGCGGCGTGCCGGTGCCGAGGACGAGGTGCCGGGCGCGGAAGGTCTCGCCGCCGCTGGTGTGCACCACGTACACGTCACTGTCGTACGTCACCTCCGTCACCGTCGTGCGGAAGCGGACGGAGGACAGCTTCCCGGCGGCCCAGCGGCAGTAGTCGTTGTACTCGGTGCGCAGCGGATAGAAGTTCTCGCGGATGTAGAACGAGTAGATCCGCCCGGACTCCTTCAGGTAGTTGAGGAAGGAGTACGGGGACGTCGGGTCGGCGAGGGTCACGAGGTCCGACAGGAACGGCGTCTGGAGGTGGGCGCCGTCCAGGAACATCCCGGAGTGCCACTCGAAGTCCGGCTTGGACTCCAGGAACAGGCCGCTGAGCTCGTCGAGGGGCTCGGTGAGGCAGGCGAGGCCCAGGTTGAAGGGCCCGAGACCGATGCCGATGAAGTCGTACGCGTCGCGGGTGTCAGCTGGCGCGGTCAAGGGTGTCTCCCAGGTACTGCTCGGCGTGGCCGGCGATCAGGTCGAGCACGGCGGCGATGTCGTCGGCCGTGGTCTCGGGGTTGAGCAGGGTGAACTTCAGGTACTGACGCTCGCCGACCTTGGTGCCCGCGACGACGGCGGCACCGGAGGCGAACAGGGCCTTGCGGGCGTACAGGTTGGCGCGGTCGATGTCGGCGGGCGAGCAGATCGCGGCGGGTATGTAGCGGAACACGAGGGTGGAGAGCTGGGGCTCCACGACCACGTCGTAGCGCGGGTCCGCGGCGATCAGGTCGAAGCCCTCGGCGGCCAGGTCGCAGACCTCGTCGAAGAGGCTCCCGACCCCGTCCGCGCCCATGACGCGCAGCGTCAGCCACAGCTTCAGGGCGTCGAAGCGGCGGGTCGTCTGGAGGGACTTGTCGACCTGGTTGGGGATGCGTTCCTGTGCCGCCCGGCGCGGATTCAGATACTCCGCGTGGTACGTGGCGTGCCGCAGCGTCACGCCGTCGCGGACCAGGACGGCGGACGAACTCACCGGCTGGAAGAAGGACTTGTGGTAGTCGACGGTCACCGAGTCGGCGCGCTCGATGCCGTCGAGGAGGTGGCGCCGGGTGGGGGAGGCGAGCAGGCCGCAGCCGTACGCGGCGTCCACGTGCAGCCAGGTCTCGTACTGCGCGCACAGCTCGGCGATCTGCGGCAGAGGGTCGATGGAGCCGAAGTCCGTGGTGCCCGCGGTGGCGACGACGGCCATGGGGACGAGGCCTTCGCTGCGGCAGCGCTCCAGCTCGCGGGCGAGGGCCACGGTCTGCATGCGCTTGTTCTGGTCGGTGGGGAGGGTGACGACGGCGTCCGGGCCGAGGCCGAGCAGCTTGGCGGCCTTCTGCACGCTGAAGTGCCCGACCTCCGAAGCGAAGATCCGCAGTGTGGCGGTGTCGTCGGTCTTGGCCTCCTCGCGGGCCAGGAGCAGCGCCTGGAGGTTGGAGTGCGTGCCGCCGGAGGTGAACACGCCGTCGGCGGCGGGCCCGAGCCCGATCCGCTGGGCCGTCCACTCGATGAGGCGGCGCTCGATGAGCGTGCCGCCCGCGGACTGGTCCCAGGTGTCGAGCGAGGAGTTCACGGCGGACAGGACGGCCTCGCCGAGCACGGCCGGGATGACGACCGGGCAGTTGAGGTGCGCGAGGTAGCGGGGGTGGTGGAAGTAGACCGCGTCGCGCAGGTAGAGCTCGTCGAGCTCGTCCAGGGCGGCGGTGGTGTCGTGCAGCGGGGTGTCGAGGTCGACGGCGTCGATGCGGGGAGACAGGTCGTCGACCTGGACACCGGTGAACGGTCGGGAGGCGGTGGCGATTCTGGCGGCCACCCGCTCGACTCCTTCGGTCACGGAGGTGCGGTACCGCTCCGTGGTCGTGTCATTGAGCAGGTGCGAGCGCATGAACTGTCCTCCAGGTGAGGGGACGGGCCGTCGCGTCCCGGGGGACAGGGCACAGCGGGGAGGTTCCCGGGGCGCGACGTCGAACTTAGGTTAGCCTAACCTAAGTTTGTTGTGGAAGTGGTCAAGGGGGCCCTGGGCTGCGGAAGTTGTGCGGCTTGGTATGGACCACCGGGGTCCGACATGGACAGAGCCGTCCCCCGCGGGGTGCGGGTGGACGGCTCTGGTGGGGGGTGCGGGTGGGTGTCCCTCGCGGGGCGCCCCAGGCCCGCCCCTTCCCGAACTAGGGAGCTGCGCCCCCTAGCACCCCCGCCTTATCGCCGCTTCGCGGCTCGCCCTCAAACGCCGGGCGGGCTGGATCTTGCGGCAGGATTCAGCCCCTCCGGCGTTTGAGGAGCGGGGTCTGGGGCGGAGCCCCAGGAAAGGGCGGGTGGGTGGGGGTGATGGTCAGGCGACCTTCTTGGCCTTTTCGATGGCCTTGGCCAGGTCCTCGAGGATCGGCGCGCACTTGTCGTACGAGAAGATCGGCTCGGTCACCCGGGGGATCACCTGGCCCGCCTTGACGGCGGGAAGCTTGCCCCAGGTCGGCTTCTGCTTGGCCAGGCCCTCCGGCTGGAGGGCCGAGGTGCGGTTGTCCATCATGATGACGTCGGCCTCGTACTTGTCGACGTTCTCCCACGACAGGTTCTCGAACCAGCCGCCGCTCGCCTTCAGGGCCTTGGCCGGCGGCTCGACGAGGTTCACGCCGAGGGCCTTGAAGTACTCCAGGTCGGCGGAGAGGTTGGAGCCGGAGACGTAGAAGATGTCGGCGCTCGCGGAGCCGACCAGGACCTTGATCTCCGGACGGGACTTCGCGGCCTTGCGCAGCCGCTCCGCCGCGGCCTCGAACCGCTTCTTCGCCTTGACGACCTTGTCGGCCGTGACGTCCGCGCCGAGCGACTCGGCGAGCGCGAGCAGCCGCTCCAGGGGCTTGGTCATCTGGCGGTCGTAGACCGAGATGCCGACGCTCGGGGCGAGCTTGAGGATCTTGTCCTTGGACGCCTCGGGGACGTACCAGAGGGTGCCCGCGTCGTCGAACATCGTGGAGATGAGCACGTCCGGCTGGAGGCCCACGTACTTCTCGATGTTGAACTGGTCCCACGCGTTGCCGAGGATCGTCAGCTTGCTGATGTCCATGTCGCCGGCCTGGACGTCCGGCTTGCCGTCCTTGGTCTTCGTCGGGCCGAAGACGCCCTTGACCTCGATGCCGTAGTCGTACAGCGCGGCGGCGACGCCGGTGAACGCGACGATGTTCTTCGGCGTGGAGTCCTTCTTCGCCGTCTTGCCGCGGTCGTCCTTGAACGACCAGGGGCCGCTGTCCTTGCCCGAGCCGCTGCCGCCGCCCTTCTTGTCGGCCTTCTCGTCCCCGCAGGCGGCGAGGACGGCGGTGAGCCCGAGGGCACCGCCCGCGGCGAGGATGCCGCGACGGGAGGGCTGGGGGAGACGGGGCATGGGTCTCTGCTTTCGTACGGGCGGGAGCCGCTGGCCGAATTTCGTGCTTAGGTTAACCTAACCTTCCCTGATGTCCAGCGGTGCCCCGGGGCCCCGGCCGGAAAGGCCTCAGGCGCTGACCACCTCCCGTACCGCCGCGAGGAACTCCTCCGTGCGCGGGTGCGTGGGATGGGCGGGATGCGCGAGGTAGACCGTCGCGGCGGGGGCGTCGGCCAGGGGGACGAAGCGGACGCCCGGGTGGCCGTGGCTCTCCGCCGTGCCCGCGGCGCCGACGCCGAACGCGCCGCCCGTGGCGACGAGATTCAGCCACTCGTCGACGTTGCGCACCTCGACCGTGCGGTCCGGGCGCTGCGCCGGGGGCCACAGATCCACCGACGCGGTGCCGGTTTCCGGCCACAGGGCCAGCGGCAGGGGCGGGCCCGCGGAGAGCTCCGCGAGGCGCACCCGGTCGCGGTCCGCGAGCGGGTGGTCGTCGGGCAGGGCGGCGACCCGGTCCTCGACGTACAGGGCCTCGGTGCGGATGCGCGGGTCGGCGGGGACGGTGCGGAGCACCGCCACGTCGGTGTCGCCGGTGGCCAGGCCCGCGGTGCTGTTGTCCTGCCGGACGACTTCGAGCGGCGCGTGCGGATGGGACCGCCGCCACGAGCGCAGCAGCGGCACGGTCTGCTGCCCGAGGACCGCGCACGTGTAGCCGAGCCGCAGCGGCCGGTCGACGGCCCGGGTGTCGGCGAGCGCCGCGTCGACGTGCGCGAGGATGGCGCGCCCGTGCCCGAGCAGGGTCGCCCCGGCCGCGGTGAGGTCGAGCCGCCGCGACGAACGGTCGACCAGGCGCACCCCCACGCGCGCCTCCAACTGGGCGAGCGTGCGGGAGAGGGCGGGCTGCGTCATGTGAAGGCGGGCGGCCGCGGCGGTGACGGTGCCCGCGTCGGCGATGGCGGCAAGGGCCTTGAGGTGACGCAGCTCCACATCCATGCACGGGAAGCATAGTCGCTGCCCAGACGGCATTTCCGGGCGCGCGAACCGATCCGTAGCGTCGGCCGGGCAGCAACCGAGCAGCACACATCGGAGGGTGAGTCATGAGGATTCTTCTGGTCGGCGCGGGCGGCACGCTGGGCTCCGCGGTACGCACGGCGCTCGCGGAGCGCGGCCACGACGTGATCGGCGTGGGCCGCACCGGCGGCGACCTCGTCTGCGACGTCACCGACCCGGAGGCCGTCGCCGGGATGTACGCGCAGGCCGGCCCGCTGGACGCGGTGGCCGTCGCGGCGGGCGACGCCGTGTTCAAGCCGCTGGCCGACCTCACCGCGGACGACTTCGCGGCGACGTTCCGCGGCAAGGCCCTCAGCCAGCTCGAACTGGTCCGCCAGGGCGCCGGACACGTGGCGGCGACCGGATCGTTCACGCTGGTCAGCGGGATCCTGACGGAGGAACCGATCGTGGCGGGAGCCGCCGCGTCCGCGGCCAACGGCGCGGTCGAGGCGTTCGTACGCGCCGCCGCCATCGAGCTCCCGCCCCGGCGGATCAACGCGGTGAGCCCGACGGTGGCCGAGGAGTCCCTCCCCGCCTACGGCCCGTTCTTCGCAGGCATGGAGCCCGTCCCGGCAGCACGCGTAGCGACGGCATACGTCCGCGCGGTCGAGGGCGCCCAGACGGGACAGATCTACAAGGCGGGCTGGAACTAGCCCGTCCGGCGTTTGAGGACGAGGCGCGAAGCGCCAACAAGGGGGGAAAGGGGCGCAGCCCCATCCGAGACGGCGGGGACTGGGGCTGCGGCCACAGGAAGGGCGGGCGGGTGGGGGAGAAGACGGCCCCCCTCAGCTCGTGAGCCCCAGCTCGCGAGCGATCAGCATCCGCTGCACCTCACTGGTGCCCTCGCCGATCTCCAGGATCTTGGAGTCCCGCCACATCCGGGCGACCGGGTACTCGTTCATGAAGCCGTAGCCGCCGTGGATCTGCGTGGCCTCGCGGGCGTTGTCGACGGCGACCGTCGACGAGTACAGCTTCGCGAGGGCCGCCTCCTTCTTGAAGGGCTCCCCGGCGACGAGCCGGGACGCCGCGTCGCGCCACGCCAGGCGGGACGTGTGCGCCTTCATCTCCATGTCGGCGATCTTGAACTGGATGGCCTGGTTGGAGCCGATCGGCCGGCCGAACGCGAGCCGCTCCTTGGCGTACTTCACCGACTCGTCGACACAGCCCTGCGCGAGCCCCGTCCCGAGCGCCGCGATCGCGATGCGGCCCTCGTCGAGGATGCGCAGGAACTGGGCGTACCCGCGGCCCGGTTCGCCGAGGAGGTTCGCCTTCGGCACGCGCACGTCGGAGAACGACAGCTCCCGCGTGTCCGACGCGTTCCAGCCGACCTTCGAGTACGGCGCCGCGACGGTGAAGCCCGGCGTCCCGGACGGCACGATGATCGAGGAGATCAGCGGCTTGCCCTCGTCGGTGCGGCCCGTCACCGCCGTCACCGTCACCAGGCCCGTGATGTCCGTGCCCGAGTTGGTGATGAAGCACTTCGTGCCGTTGATGACCCACTCGCCCGTGGCCTCGTCCAGGCGCGCCGTCGTCCGCGTACCGCCCGCGTCCGAGCCGCCGTCCGGCTCCGTCAGGCCGAAGGCGCCCAGGATCTCGCCGGAGCAAAGCCGCGGCAGCCACTCCCGCTTCTGCTCCTCGGTGCCGAACAGATGCAGCGGCATGGCGCCGAGCGAGACGCCCGCCTCCAGCGTGATCGCCACGGACGAGTCGACGCGCGCCAGCTCCTCCAGGGCGATGCCGAGCGCCAGATAGTCGCCGCCCATGCCGCCGTACTCCTCCGGGAACGGCAGGCCGAACAGGCCCATGCGGCCCATCTCGCGCACGATCTCGTACGGGAACTCGTGCCGCTCGTAGAAGTCGCCGATCTTCGGGGCGACCACGTCGTGGGCGAACTCCTCGACGGTGCGCCGGAGTTCCTCGTGTTCGGGGGAGAGGTGGTGGTCCATGGGGATCACTGCTCCTTGTGGGAGAGGGCACGCACGGTGCGGGACGGGCTCGGTCGGCCCAGCTGGTCGGCCATCCAGACGCTGGTCGCGGTGAGACGGCCGAGGTCGACCCCGGTCTCGATGCCGAGGCCGTGAAGCATCCACACGAGGTCTTCGGTGGCGAGGTTTCCGGTGGCGCTCTTCGCGAACGGGCAGCCGCCGAGGCCGCCCGCGGAGGCGTCCACGGTGGTCACTCCGTGCTGGAGCGCGGCCAGGGTGTTGGCGAGCGCCTGGCCGTACGTGTCGTGGAAGTGCACGCCGATCCGGTCGGTCGGCACGCCCTGTTCGTTGAGCGCGGCGAGCAGTGCCTGCACGTGGCCCGGCGTCGCGACGCCGATCGTGTCGCCGAGGCTCAGCTCGTCGCAGCCCATGTCGACGAGCGCCTTGCAGACGCGGACGACCTGGGCGACGGGCACCGCGCCCTCCCACGGGTCGCCGAAGCACATGGAGAGGTAGCCGCGTACGTGGACGCGGTCGTGCGCCGCCTCCGCGTCCTTGGCGTGCGCCACCACCGGCTCGAACATCGCGAGGGCCTCGTCCACCGTGCGGTTCAGATTGGCCTTGGCGAAGGACTCGGTGGCGCTGGCGAACACGGCGACGCGGCGGGCGCCGAGCGCGAGGGCGCGGTCGAGGCCGCGGTTGTTGGGGACGAGGACGGGCAGGTGGACGCCCTCGATGTCCCGGATCATCGGGAAGAGCCGCTCCGCGTCGGCCAGTTGGGGCACCCACTTGGGGTGCACGAAGCTCGTCGCCTCGATCGTGGTCAGGCCCGCGTCGGCGAGGCGGTGCACGAACTCCGCCTTCACCTCCGTCGGGACCGCCGTCTTCTCGTTCTGCAGGCCGTCGCGGGCACCCACCTCGTGGATGCGGACGCGGGGCGGCAGGTCCTGGGTCGGTACGACCATGGGCAGTCGGCCGGGTCCTGCGGTCATGCCGCGTCCTCCTCTGCGGGGGTCACGACGGCGAGCACCTGGTCCATGGCGACCGTGGTGCCCGGGGTGACGTCGAGCTCGGTGACGGTGCCGGCGTGCGGGGCCGAGATGACGTGCTCCATCTTCATCGCCTCCACGACGAGGAGGCTCTGGCCCGCGGTGACCCGGTCCCCGGGGGCGACCTTGACGACGGTGACGGTGCCGGGCATGGGGGCGGTGAGGGCGTCGGCGCCGGTGTGGGCGGCGCCGGTGAGCGCGGCTTCCACGGGGTCGTGGTCGCGTACGTCCCAGGCGTCGCCGTCGCGGCCGAGCCAGGTGCCGGCGCGGTGGTAGCGGTGGGGCCCTGCCGGGGGCTCCCCGGAGTCGACCTCGACGCTGCCGTCGGCGGTGAACCGGGTGCGTACGGATACGGGATCGTGCCCCGGCACCCGCAAGTGGTGCACGGTCCACGCGGCTTCACCGCCGAGCCGCCACCCATTGGGCACGGAGAAGGGGTCCACCCAACTCCCGGTGTCCTTGGCGGCGGTGCTCACCCGAGCCAGCGCAGCGGCCCGGTACACCTCAGCCGGTACCTCCCCGTCCACCAGCGACTCCGCCTCGCGCTCCACCAGACCCGTGTCCAACTCCCCAGCCACCACGGCCGGATGGGCAAGCAGCCTCCGCAGGAACCCGGTGTTCGTCGGCACCCCGAGAATCACCGTCTCCGCGAGCGCGGCGCGCAGCTTGCGCAGGGCCGTCGCGCGGTCGGGCCCGTACGCGATGACCTTCGACAGCATCGGGTCGTACAGGCTGCCGACCTCCGTTCCCTCGCTGAGGCCGGAGTCGGTGCGCACGCCGTCGCCGGAGGGCTCGCGCAGCATGAGGACCGTGCCGCCGGACGGCAGGAAACCGCGCGCGCCCTCTTTCATGGACACGGTTTCGGCGCAGATGCGGGCCTCCACCGCGTGCCCGGTGAGCGTGACGTCGTCCTGCGTGAAGGGCAGGTGCTCGCCCGCCGCCACCCGCAGCTGCCACTCCACCAGGTCCAGGCCCGTGATCAGCTCGGTCACGGGGTGCTCGACCTGGAGGCGGGTGTTCATCTCCATGAAGTAGTACGCGGACGGGTCGGCGCCCGGGACGATGAACTCGACGGTGCCCGCACCCACGTAACCGCAGGAGCGCGCCGCCTCCACCGCGGCGGCACCCATCGCGGCGCGCGTCGCCTCGTCGAGCAGGACGCTCGGCGCCTCCTCGATGATCTTCTGGTGGCGGCGCTGGAGGGAGCACTCGCGCTCGCCGAGGTGGACGACGTTGCCGTGGGCGTCGGCGAGGACCTGGATCTCGATGTGCCGGGGGCGGTCGACCCAGCGCTCCACGAGGAGCGTGTCGTCGCCGAAGGAGGCGCGCGCCTCACGCCGGGCGGCCGCGATCTCCTCGCCGAGGAGCGCGGCGTCGCGGACCAGGCGCATGCCCTTGCCGCCGCCGCCCGCGGACGGCTTCAGCAGGACCGGCGTGCCGATCTCCCGCGCGGCCGCCGTGAGTTCGGCGTCGGTGAGGCCGCTGCCGGACGAGCCGGGGACCACCGGCACCCCGGCGGCGCGCACCGTCTCCTTGGCGCGGATCTTGTCGCCCATGAGGTCGATCGCGGAGGCGGGCGGCCCGATGAAGGCGAGGCCCGCGTCCGCGCAGGCCGCGGCGAACGCGGCGTTCTCCGCGAGGAAACCGTACCCGGGGTGGACGGCCTGGGCGCCGGACGCGGCGGCGGCCTCAAGGAGGCGGTCGGCCGAGAGGTAGCTCTCGGCGGCCGGGGGCGGGCCGATGCGCACCGCCGTGTCGGCCTCGCGCACGTGCCGGGCGTCGGCGTCCGCGTCGGAGTGGACGGCCACCGAGCGGATGCCGAGGGAGCGCAGCGTACGGATGACGCGGACGGCGATCTCGCCGCGGTTGGCCACGAGGACCGTGTCGAACATGCTCGTCCCGTGCGTACTCGTCCCGTACGTACTCGTCCTGTGCGTGCTCATCGCGTGCGTACCCCTCACATCCGGAAGATGCCGAAGCCGCGCTCGCCCAGGGGCGCACCGGCACAGGCGGTCAGGGCCAGGCCGAGCACCTGGCGGGTCTCCAGCGGGTCGATGACGCCGTCGTCCCACAGCCGCGCCGTGGCGTAGTAGGCGTTGCCCTGCTCCTCGTACTGCGCGCGGACCGGGGCCTTGAAGGCCTCCTCGTCGTCCGTCGACCACTGCTCGCCGCGCGCCTCCAACTGGTCGCGCTTGACGGTCGCGAGGACGGACGCGGCCTGCTCGCCGCCCATCACGGAGATCTTGGCGTTGGGCCACATCCACAGGAAGCGGGGCGAGTAGGCCCGGCCGCACATCGAGTAGTTGCCCGCTCCGTAGGAGCCGCCCACCACGACGGTCAGCTTCGGCACGCGCGCGCAGGCCACGGCGGTGACCATCTTCGCGCCGTGCTTGGCGATGCCGCCCGCCTCGTAGTCCCGGCCCACCATGAAGCCGGAGATGTTCTGCAGGAACACCAGCGGGATGCCGCGCTGGTCGCACAGCTCGATGAAGTGGGCGCCCTTCTGGGCGGACTCGGAGAACAGGATGCCGTTGTTCGCGACGATCCCGACCGGGTGGCCGTGGATGTGCGCGAAGCCGGTCACCAGGGTCTGGCCGTACTCCGACTTGAACTCCGCGAAGCGGGAGCCGTCGACCACGCGCGCGATGACCTCGCGTACGTCGTAGGGGGTGCGGGAGTCCACCGGCACCGCGCCGTACAGGCCGAGCGGGTCGACCTTCGGCTCCTCGACGGGGCGGACCTCCCAGGGGAGGGCGCCGCGCGCGGGAAGCGTGGAGACGATGGTGCGCACGATCCGCAGGGCGTGCGGGTCGTCCTCCGCGAGGTGGTCGGTCACTCCGGAGACGCGGGAGTGGACCTCGCCGCCGCCCAGCTCCTCGGCGGTCACGACCTCGCCGGTGGCGGCCTTCACCAGGGGCGGGCCGCCCAGGAAGATCGTGCCCTGGTTGCGGACGATGACGGCCTCGTCGCTCATCGCCGGGACGTACGCGCCGCCCGCCGTGCAGGAGCCGAGGACCGCCGCGATCTGCGGGATGCCCGCGCCCGACATCCGCGCCTGGTTGTAGAAGATCCGCCCGAAGTGCTCCCGGTCGGGGAAGACCTCGTCCTGCATCGGCAGGAAGGCGCCGCCCGAGTCCACCAGGTACACGCACGGCAGGCGGTTCTCCAGGGCGATCTCCTGGGCGCGCAGGTGCTTCTTGACCGTCATCGGGTAGTACGTGCCGCCCTTGACGGTGGCGTCGTTCGCGACGATCACGCAGTCGCGGCCGCTGACCCGGCCGACGCCCGCGATGACGCCGGCGGCCGGCGCCTGTCCGTCGTACATCCCGTCGGCGGCAAGCGGCGCCAGCTCCAGGAACGGGGACCCGGGGTCAAGGAGGGCGTCCACCCGGTCGCGCGGAAGGAGCTTGCCGCGCGCGGTGTGCCGCGCCCGCGCCTTCTCGCCGCCGCCGAGCCGGGCCGCGGCCAGCTTGCCGCGCAGCTCGTCGACGAGGGCGCGGTGCGCCGACTCGTTCGACCGCCAGGCGTCCGAGGCGGGGTCTGCCGCGCTCGCGAGGACCGGTGCCTGTTGCATCCGCTTGTGCTCCCATGGTTAGTGAGCGTTAACGTCTGCTCGTAAGGTTAACGACCGCTAACCGCGCTGTCTAGAATTGTTTCCATGGCCACCAGGACCGACGCCCCCACCCGCCGCGAGCAGATCCTCAAGGAAGCCGCCCGCCTGTTCGCCGAGCGCGGCTTCCACGGCGTCGGCGTCGACGAGATAGGCGCCGCCGTCGGCATCAGCGGGCCCGGTCTCTACCGGCACTTCTCGGGCAAGGACGCGATGCTCGCCGAGCTGCTCGTCGGCATCAGCGAGCAGCTGCTCACCGGCGGCAAGCGGCGCGCCGCCGAGGCCGCGGGCGCGCCGGAGGCGGCCCTGGACTCGCTCATCGAGGGCCATATCGACTTCGCCCTCGACGACCGCCCGCTCATCACTCTCCACGACCGCGAGCTGGACCGCCTGCGGGACAGCGACCGCAAGATGGTGCGCCAGCTCCAGCGGCAGTACGTGGAGCTGTGGGTGACGGCGGTCCGCGAGGTGTATCCGGGGCTCGCCGAGGCGGAGGCGCGGGCGTCCGTCCACGCGGTCTTCGGGCTGCTGAACTCGACGCCGCACCTCGGGCGGCCGGGGTCCCTGCCCGGGCGTGAGGACATGGCGCGGCTGCTGCACCGGCTCGCGCGGGGAGCCCTGGCCGCGGCGGCAGCGTAGTCGTGGGGCGCCGTCGATCGCGGCCTTCGGCCTGGCTCGTCCTCGATCGCCGGACGGGCTTCGACTGCTCCCGTGACAGTTATGGCTCTGGACGGTCACAGTAACCCGCGGGTAACGTCAAGGCTGAGCAAGCGCTTAGTCGAGGGAGCGAACCGTGCGGCGTACCGTTTTCAACGAGGACCACGAGGCCTTCCGGGAGACCGTCCGGGCCTTCATCGAGGCCGAGGTCGTCCCGGTCTACGACGACTGGTACGCGGCGGGCCAGGCGCCCCGCGACTTCTACCACAAGCTCGGTGACCTCGGCGTCTTCGGCATCCGCGTCGAGGAGGAGTACGGCGGCGCGGGCATCGACTCGCACAAGTTCGAGGCGGTCATGTACGAGGAGACGGCCCGCGCGGGCGTCTCCTTCGGCGGCTCCGGCGTGCACGTGCTGCTGGGCCTGCCCTACCTCCAGATGCTCGCCACCGACGAGCAGAAGAAGCGCTTCCTGCCGAAGTTCGTCACCGGAGAGGAGATGTGGGCCCTCGCCATGACCGAGCCGGGCACCGGCTCCGACGTCGCCGGGATGAAGACCACCGCGAAGCTCTCCGACGACGGCACGCACTACGTCCTCAACGGCGCCAAGACCTTCATCACCGGCGGCGTGCACGCCGACCGCGTGATCGTGTGCGCCCGCACCTCCGCGCCGCGCGAGGACGACCGCCGCTTCGGCATCTCGCTGTTCGCCGTCGACACCAAGGCCGAGGGCTACTCGGTCGGCCGCAAGCTCGACAAGCTCGGCCTGAAGGTCTCCGACACCGCCGAGCTGGCCTTCGTCGACGTCAAGGTCCCGGTCGAGGACCTGCTCGGCGAGGAGAACAAGGGCTTCGGCTACCTCGGGCACAACCTGGCGTCCGAGCGCTGGGGCATCGCCTTCGGCGCCTACGCTCAGGCCAAGGCCGCCGTGCGGTTCGCCAAGGAGTACGTCCAGGAGCGCACCGTCTTCGGCAAGTCCGTCGCCTCCTTCCAGAACACCAAGTTCGAGCTGGCCGCCTGCCAGGCCGAGGTGGACGCCGCGCAGGCCGTCGCCGACCGCGCCCTGGAGGCCCTGGACGCGGGCGAGCTGACCCCGGCCGAGGCCGCGTCCGCGAAGCTGTTCTGCACCGAGGTCGCACACCGCGTCATCGACCGCTGCCTCCAGCTGCACGGCGGCTACGGCTTCATGAACGAGTACCCGATCGCCCGGCTGTACGCCGACAACCGGGTCAACCGCATCTACGGCGGCACGAGCGAGGTCATGAAGATGATCATCGCGAAGGACATGGGGCTGTGAGCGAGCCCCTCGGACCTCTGGACGCCCTGATCGAGCTGCTCGACCTGGAGCGGATCGAGCAGGACATCTTCCGCGGCGAGAGCCGGTCGGCGCTGGTGCCGCGGGTCTTCGGCGGGCAGGTCGCGGCCCAGGCCCTCGTCGCCGCGGGCCGCACCGTGCCCGGCGACCGGGCCGCGCACTCGCTGCACGCGTACTTCCTGCGCCCCGGCGACGCGGGCGCGCCCATCGTCTACACCGTCGACCGCATCCGCGACGGCCGCTCCTTCACCACGCGCCGGGTCGTCGCCGTGCAGCACGGACAGCCGATCTTCCATCTGTCGGCGTCGTTCCAGGCGTACGAGGAGGGGCTCGAACACCAGGTCCGGATGCCGGCAGCGCCGGACCCGGAGAGCCTGGAGACGGCCGCCGAGATGCTGCCGCGCCATCTGCCCGCGGGGGTCGCCCAGCGGCTCGTCGAGGCCCGCGCCGCCGTCGACCTGCGGTACGCGGAGGCGCCGCCGTGGGGCACCGTCGGGCAGCCCCGCGAGCCGCACTCCCAGGTGTGGTTCCGCACCAACGGCAAGCTCGACGCGGAGCCCGCGGGGTCGCTCCTGCACCTGTGCCTCGCCACGTACGTGTCCGACATGACGCTGCTCGACTCCGTGCTGCTCGCGCACGGGCGCGGCGGGTGGGCCGTCGGGGACGTGGTCGGGGCCTCGCTCGACCACGCGATGTGGTTCCACCGGCCGTTCCGGGCCGACGAGTGGCTCCTGTACGACCAGGAGTCGCCCTCGGCGGGGGCCGGCCGTGGCCTTGGGCAGGCGCGGATCTGGACGCAGGACGGGAAGCTCGCGGTGACCGTCATCCAGGAGGGGGTCATCCGGGTTCCCCGGGAGCGGGGGCCGTCGGCCTAGGGCGCGGCCGGCCCGAGGGCGGGCGGCCGCTCCGCGGCCTTCAGTCGGTCACCAGGCCCGCCTGGTCCAGCAGATACGCCGTCAGCGGGTCGTAGAACCGCGGGCTCGTCACATGGTCGTCCAGCGGCACCGTCACCTGCACCGTGCCCTCCGCCTCGGCGATGAACAGGGCCGGGTCGTTGCAGTCCGCGTACCCCACGGAGTCGATGCCGCGCTGGCCCGCGCGGCCCGCCCAGCCGTGGTCGGCGACGACCAGGTCCGGCAGCGGGCGCTCCTCGCGCAGGAGTCCGTCGAGGATCGCGTTCATCGGCTCCGGCGAGTGCGTGTGCCACAGCGTCGCGCCGCGCTCCAGGACCGCCACGTCCGCGAACTGGAACACGAACCCCTCGTCCGCCGTGAGCCCCTCCGGGATGACGACGACCTCGCAGCCCGCGGCGCGCAGCGCGGCCGCCGTCGCGCGGTGCACGTCGAGCAGGCCCCCGGGGTGGCCGGTCGCGAAGAGCACCCGCTCCTTCGCGGACGCGGCCTTGCGCAGCCGGCCCGCCATCCGCTCCAGGGCGTCGACCGTCAGCTCCGGGTCGATGGTGTCCTGGCCAAGACGGTGCTCCGGGTCGTCGATCACGCCGCACCGCTCGGCCATCACCGCGAGCACGTCCTGCTCGTCGCTCCAGCGGTCGCCGAGTTCCAGGCCCAGCCAGTAGTGGCGGTCGCCGTTCGCGAGCTTGCGGTAGTGGGAGAGGTTGTTCTCGCGCGGCGTCGCGACGTCGCCCGCGATGCGGGTGCGGACGAGGTGGTCGACGAGCGCGGCACGGCTGGGTATCGGCATGCGTCCATTGTGCCGGGCACGTACGACTGGCGTGGGCGGGTTATGGGTGCGGCGGTCCTTCGGGTGCGGCGCCGTTGGGGTTGTTCGCGCCCACGCGGCGAAGCCGCTCAGAGACACAGCCCCGCGCCCCTTCGGGGCGGCTCAAGGCGAACCACAGCTCCATGCGGACGTCCGGGTCGTCCAGGTCCGCGTCGAGGAGGGCCGCGCAGCGGGCGATGCGCTGGCGCACGGTGTTGCGGTGCACGGAGAGGGCGGCCGCGGTGCGGTCCCAGCTTCCGTGCAGGGACAGCCACGTACGCAGGGTCTCGGCCAGCGGTCCGGTCCCGTCGAGCGGCCCGAGCAGCACGCGCGCGTGCGCGTCGGCCTCGGCGGGCGCGACCAGGGCGGCCAGGCCCGTCTCCCGGTGCCGCACGAGGGCGGCGCGGGTCGCCTCCGCCCGCCGCAGGGCGCGGTCCGCCTGGGCGTCGGCGGCGGCGAGCCCGTCGACACCGACGGGAGCGGAGACCCCGAGCACCCACCCGCGCTGCGCGGCGACCTCGCGGTCACCGGGAAGCAGCAGCACGACCCGCTCACCGTCCCCCGCGCCCGGACCCGCGCCGTGTTCGTCCATCAGCGTGCTGCCGAGCGCCGCCGCCAGGGACGCCGGGGTGGGCGGTGTCCGGTCCTCGCCCGGCTCGTGGGTGCCGCGGTGTGCGCGGGCGTGGATCACCGTCCAGTGGTCGGCGCCGAGGAGGGGGGCCGTGTCCTGGGGGGCCGCGCCGAGCAGGAGCCGGACGAGGGCCGCCGAGCGTGCGGACTCGGCCGCGCCCTGGTGCGGGGCGGTGAGCAGCGACAGGAGTACGGCGGCGACCCCGGCCACCGTGTGGTCGCCGGGCTCCCGCTGCCGCGTGCCGACGCCGAGCGCGAGCCCGTGCGCCCCGGCGAGCGCGTACGCGGCGAGGTGGGTGCCGTCGACGGTGTCGGTGGCGGACGAGGGGGTGGGGCGCCCCACCGGCCCGGTCCGCCCCTCCGGCTCCGCCGGGTGCCGTGCCGCCCCGGCGAACTCCGATGAGTGCCGTACGCCCCTGCCGGGCTCCGCCGGGTGTCGTACGCCCCTGCCAGGCTCCGTCGGATGCCGTACGCCGCCGCCGGGCTCTGCCGGATGCCGTACCACCCCGCCAGCCTCCGCCGTATGCCGCACGCCCCCGCCGGTCTCGGCCGGATGCCGTACCACCCCGGCGAGCCGCTCAAGCGCCGCCCGTGCCGCCGGGCCCGGCTCCGTGCCCGCGGTCTGCGCCGCCGTCCCGTCGGCGGCGTACAGCGCCGCGAACCCGCCCAGGCGCACCGCCAGTTGACGCAGCAGGGCGGGCACCGGGTCCGGCCTCGCCGCCGCGGCGGCGAGGCCCTGCTGGGCCTGGGCGACGCGGCGCAGCTCCGCGTGCCTGGCCTCGGCCATCAGCTGCCACACCGCCCGCGCGACCCCGCTGAACGTCGTCCGCGGCGGCACTTCGAGCAGCGGCAGGCCGTGCCGGTCGCACGCCGCGACCAGGGCGCGCGGCACCGTGTCGTGCACCGGCGCGACGCCGAAGCCGAGCGCCGCGCCGCCCGCCGCCACGATGCGGGACACATAGGCGTCCAGGTGGGTGTCGGCGTCCGTGTCCGGGACGTGCACGCCCGCCGTGAGCAGCAGCTCGCCGCCGAGGAGGTACGGGTACGGGTCGGCCATCTCGGACGTGTGCACCCAGTGGATGTCGGTGCCCGCCGCGGCCGGGCCCGCGATCTGGCGCAGGCCGAGCTCGTCGTGCGCGAGGAGGGCGGTCAGCGGGACCGGGGGAGTGGGCGGGGCCGGCGGGGCCGACGGCGGTGGGGCGAGGTCCGCCATGATGGACGTTCCCTCCATCCGGGCCGGGGAAAGTAGATGAAACGTACACTTCAGCGCTGCTTTCCGGCCACCTAGGGTCGTGCCGACCGTCACACCGAGGTCGTCCCCCTCAGGCACGTGAAGGAGAGATACCCATGGCTGTCGACTACGCAGTGATCGTCGTGTATCTCGCGGGGATGCTCGGCATGGGCTGGTGGGGCATGCGCCGCGCCAAGTCGAAGGCCGAGTTCCTGGTCGCGGGCCGCCGCCTCGGGCCGTGGATGTACTCCGGCACGATGGCCGCGATCGTCCTCGGCGGCGCCTCCACCATCGGCGGCGTCGGCCTCGGCTACCAGCACGGCCTGTCCGGCGCCTGGATGGTCTTCACCATCGGCCTCGGCCTGCTCGCCCTCTCGGTGTTCTTCTCCGCCCGCATCGCGCGCCTGAAGGTCTACACCGTCTCCGAGATGCTCGACCTGCGCTACGGCGGCCGCGCGGGCATCCTGTCCGGGGTCGTCATGTGGGGCTACACGCTGATGCTCGCGGTCACCTCGACCATCGCGTACGCCACGATCTTCGACGTCCTCTTCGACGTGAACCGCACGCTCGCCATCGTCATCGGCGGCTCCATCGTCGTCGCGTACTCGACGCTCGGCGGCATGTGGTCGATCACGCTGACCGACATGGTGCAGTTCGTGGTGAAGACCATCGGCGTGCTGCTTCTGCTGCTCCCGATCGCCGTCGTCAAGGCGGGCGGCTTCGGCGAGATGAAGGCGAAGCTGCCCGGCGAGTACTTCGAGCCCCTCGGCGTCGGCGGCGAGACGATCTTCACGTACGTCCTGATCTACACCTTCGGCATGCTCATCGGGCAGGACATCTGGCAGCGCGTGTTCACCGCCCGCAGCGACAAGGTCGCCCGGTGGGGCGGGACCGTCGCCGGTACGTACTGTCTGGTGTACGCGCTCGCGGGCGCCGTCATCGGCACCGCCGCGAAGGTCATGTACCCGAACCTGCCGAGCGCCGACTCCGCCTTCGCGACCATCGTCAAGGACGAACTGCCCATGGGGGTGCGGGGGTTGGTGCTCGCCGCCGCCCTCGCCGCCGTGATGTCCACCTCCTCCGGGGCGCTGATCGCCTGCGCGACCGTCGCCAACAACGACATCTGGTCGCGGCTGCGGGGCGCTGCCGCGCAGGGGGAGCCGCACGACGAGGTGAAGGGCAACCGCGCCTTCATCCTCGTCATGGGGGTCGCCGTCATCGGGGTCGCCATCGCCCTCAACGACGTCGTGCAGGCGCTGACCGTCGCGTACAACCTGCTGGTGGGCGGGCTTCTCGTGCCGATCCTCGGCGGGCTGCTGTGGCGTCGTGGCACGGGGGCCGGGGCGCTCGCCGCCGTCGTCGCGGGTGGTGTGTCGGTCATCGGCCTGATGTGGCACTACGGCATCCTCGCCAACGAGCCCATCTACTACGGGCTGTTGACGTCGCTCGTGGTGTACGTGGGGGTGTCGGTGGCTACGCGGCCCACCGATGCGGTGACGTTGGCGGCGTGGCGGGAGCGGTTGGCTGGGCGCACGCCTGAGGTGACGGCACCGGAGGCGTCGATGACGGCTTGATTTCCCCCACCCCGCCCCTTCCCGAAACCAGGGGGCTCCGCCCCCTGGACCCCCTTTTGTCCGGCGCTGCGCGCCTCGTC
>NZ_JBHYJH010000084.1:0-42266 GCF_042740445.1 Streptomyces sp. NPDC059003
GAGCCCCCCTGGTTCGGGAAGGGGCGGGTCTGGGGCGCACCCGCGAGGGCTCAGCCCTCCCCCTCCTCCCGGCGCTTGACGTGCGGCGTACGCAACCGCGCCGACACATCGTCCGGCGGCAGGAACCGCGACCACCGCTCGGGGAACTCGGAGGGCATGTCCGGGTCGTCGGGATCCTCCGCGGCCCGCGCCGCGGCCGCGCGCGCGACGACCTCCGCGGCCCGGGCCTCCCGCACCCGGTCCTGCGCGGCCCGCGCCGCAGCCGTGGCGACGGACGGCCACACCCGGTCTATCGCGGCGTTGACGGCGGCCCCGACGAGGACGGCGAAGGCGGAGACGCCGATCCACAGGAGGACGGCGACGGGCGCGGCGAGGGAGCCGTAGATGGTGGGGCCCTCGACGGTCGACGTCAGATAGATGCGCAGCAGGAAGCTGCCGAGGACCCACATGCCGAGGGCGATGAGCGCGCCCGGCATGTCCTCCACCCACGGCGACCGCACGGGCACCGACACGTGGTAGAGCGTGGTCAGGAAGACGACGGACAGCAGGATCACCACGGGCCAGTACAGGATCTGCACGACGGTCGTGGAGCCGGGGACGAGGTTCACGACGGCGTCGGGCCCGGCCACCATCAGCGGCAGCGCGACGGAGCCGATGACGAGGGCCACGAGGAACAGGCCGAAGGCGAGCAGGCGGGTCTTGACGATGCCGCGGGTGCCGTCGAGGCCGTACATGACGGTGATGGTGTCGATGAAGACGTTCACGGCGCGTGATCCCGACCACAGGGCGAACAGGAACCCTATGGAGATGATGTCCGGCCGCTGGACGCGCATGACGTCGTCGAGGATCGGCTGGGCGATGTCGTGGACGCCCTTGTCGGACAGGATCGTGCGGGACGCCTCCAGGATGTTGTCGTTGACGCTCTTGATGGTGTGCGCGCCGGTCCACTGGTCCACGTAGGCGAGCAGCCCGATGAGGCTGAGGAGCAGCGGCGGCACGGACAGGAGCGTGAAGAACGCCGCTTCCGCCGCGAGGCCGAGGACCCGGTACTCGATGCAGGAGTTGACGGTGTCCTTCAGCAGCAGCCAGGCAGTCCTGCGCTTGGAGACGTTGCGGTAGAGAGCGCGGGCCCGGTTCCAGCGGCCCGGTGGGCGCCCGGGTGTTTCTTTTGCCTGGTGCACCTCCTTACCGTAGCGGCATGGCAGCCACCACCCACACAGTGACCAACCAGGCTCCGCCCCTGGTGGGATACGACGTCTTCACGTGCGACCGTGCCCTCGTCGAAGGCGTCGAACGCCATCTCGACCCGGCGCTCACGGAGGACGCCCGCGCGCAGCTCTCCTTGCTCGGGCGCACCGCGGGGTCCGCCCAGGCACAGGAGTGGGGTGTCCTCGCGAACGAGAATCCACCCGTTCTGCGCACGCACGACCGGTACGGGAACCGGATCGACGAGGTGGACTTCCACCCGGCGTGGCACCGGCTGCTGGGGAAGGCCGTCGCGGCCGGTCTGACCACCGCCTGGAGCCGGCCCGGCGGGCACGTGCGGCGCGCGGCCGGGTTCCTGGTGTGGACGCAGGCCGAGGCCGGGCACGGCTGCCCGGTGTCGATGACGCACGCGGCGGTGCCAGCGCTGCGCACGGACCCGGCGCTCGCCGCCGAGTGGGAGCCGCGGCTCACGTCGACCGTGTACGACGAGGGCCTGCGGCCCGCCGCCGAGAAGGCCGGGGTGCTTTTCGGCATGGGAATGACCGAGAAGCAGGGCGGAAGTGACGTCCGGGCGAATACGACGCGGGCCCGTGCGCTCGCCGAGGACGGCACGTACGAACTCGTCGGGCACAAATGGTTCTGTTCCGCGCCGATGTCCGACGGATTTCTCGTGCTCGCTCAGGCCGACGCCGGGCTCACGTGTTTTCTCGTACCGCGTGTTCTTGAGGACGGGTCGCGGAACGCATTCGCCATTCAGCGGCTCAAGGACAAATTGGGGAACAAGTCCAACGCGTCGAGCGAGGTCGAGTTCGACGGGACCTGGGCGCGGCGGGTCGGGGACGAGGGCCGGGGGGTGCGCACCATCATCGAGATGGTGGCGGCGACGCGGCTCGACTGCGTCATCGGCTCGGCGGCGCTGATGCGGCAGTCCGTCGCGCAGGCCGTGCACCACGCCACGTACCGCGAGGCGTTCGGCGGCAAGCTCGTCGACAAGCCGCTGATGCGCAACGTCCTCGCCGATCTGGCCCTGGAGTCCGAGGCCGCCACGACGCTCGCGCTGCGGCTCGCCGCGGCGTACGACGACGGGGGCGAGCGCGAGCAGGCGTTCCTGCGGCTCGCGGTGCCCGCGGCGAAGTACTGGGTGACCAAGCGGGCCACGCCCGTCGCGGCGGAGGCCCTGGAGTGCCTGGGCGGCAACGGGTACGTCGAGGAGTCCGGGATGCCGCGCCTGCTCCGCGAGTCGCCGCTGAACTCGATCTGGGAGGGCTCGGGCAACGTCCAGGCGCTCGATGTGCTGCGCGCGCTGCAACGGGAGCCGCAGGCGCTGAACGCCTTCCTGGAGGAGGTGGGCTCGGCCCGCGGCGCCGACCACCGCCTCGACGGCGCGATCAAGGGCCTGCTCACCGAGCTCGCCGACCTGGAGGGCATCGAGGCGCGGGCGCGGCGGCTCGTGGAGCGCATGGCCCTGGTGCTTCAGGGTTCGCTGCTCGTGCGGTACGCGCCCGCCGAGGTCGCCGACGCGTTCTGCGCCTCGCGGCTCGGCGGGGACTGGGGCGCGGCGTTCGGCACGCTGCCGCACAGCCTGGACCTGGGGGCCGTGGTGGACCGGGCCGCCGTGCACCTGTAGATGGGCCGTCCGGCCGGACCGCCGGAAGAGACCGGGAAAAGACTGACCCGACGGGTGCTGTCACGGGGGTGGTGCTGCGCCGACACGGCACCACCCCCGATGTTCAGGCCCCGTCGGGACGGGCGCCGCACGCGGCGGCGCACGCCAAGCTTCAGACACCGCACGACTGTTCGCCAGAGTTGCAGGGGGTTGCAACTTCGGCCTTCAACGACCTGGCCGAAGCGTGTCCTTCGGCGCGCCCGGAGAGGCACGATGAATACATCCCCCGAGTCGGCCTGCCCGGGGAGCGGGAGGAACCGGTGATGGACACGCACGCGACGCTCGACCTGGAGCGGCTCACCGCCGTCAACGCCGCGCAGGCCCTGCGCCTGCTGCGGGAGGCGCGGGACGCCAGGATCGCCGGACAGCGCCCCCGCGTCGGGCCGAGACCGGTGATCGCCGCGTCGTGGGAGCGGATGCTGGCGCACGGCGTCGACCCCGAACACGACGTCCGCACGGGCGTGTTGAGCACGGACGAGGTCGAGCGGCGACGGCAGGTGTCGCCGTTGCGGGACCTCATGCCGGTGCTGCGCGAGGGGCTGCTCTCCGTCGCGGACGCGGCGCAGCACATCATGGTCGTCGCGGACGCCGACGGCCGGCTGCTGTGGCGCGAGGGCAACAAGTCGGTCCTGAAGATGGCCGACGGGCACGGCTTCGAGGTCGGCGCCGACTGGCGGGAGAACGTGGTCGGCACGAACGGCATCGGCACCGGCCTGGTCGCCCGGCGGCCCGTGCAGGTCTTCTCCGCCGAGCACTTCGTGCGCTCGCACCACCACTGGACCTGCACCGGGGCGCCGATCACCGACCCGCGCGACGGGCAGCTGCTCGGCGTCGTGGACATCAGCGGCCCGCTGGAGACGATGCACCCGGCGACGTTCGCGCTTGTCTGCTCGGTCGCCAAGCTCGCCGAGGCCCGCCTGCGCGAGCGGCATCTGACCTCGCTCGACCGGCTGCGCTCGGTGGCGGCGCCGCTCCTGGCGCGGCTCGGCGGGCGGGCGGTGGCGGTGGACGCGCACGGCTGGACGGCGGCGGTCACGGGCATGCCGCCCGTGGACCGGATACCGCTGCCCAAGTCCCTCGCGGAGGGCAGGACCTGGCTGCCCGCGCTCGGCATGTGCGCGGTGGCGCCGCTGTCCGGCGGCTGGCTGCTGCGCGTGGAGGGCGAGGAGGGGGCGGGCCGTGGCGTCACGACGCGGGTCGTGGTGGACGTCAGCGCCTCGCACCGGTGGTCGGTCGCGGTCACCGGCACCACGGGCTGCTGGAGCCACGAGCTGTCCCCGCGCCACGCCGAGCTCCTCTATCTCCTCGGCGTGCACCGCGCGGGGCGCACCGCGGCGGGCCTCGCCGACGACCTGTTCGGCGACCCCGCGCGCACGGTGACGGTCCGCGCGGAGCTGTCCCGCGTACGCCGCTACCTCGGCGGCCTGCTCGCCCACCGGCCCTACCGCTTCCACGAGGACGCGGAGGTCGACCTGGTCCTGCCGGACGACCCGGCCCGGCTGCTCCCGCACTCCTCGGCCCCGGCGGTGACGCGCGCCAGGGCAGGCGCGGTGCCTTGACGTCGCCCCGCGGAGTGACACGAGTCATCCGGCCGACGGTGACTGCCCCTGTCCGCCCGTGATTCTCTGTCCACCATGAGCATCACTGTCACCACCTGGTCCCTGGAGCAGACCGCTCCCACCGACCTGCTCCCGGCCGCCGCGCCCGACGGCGACGTCCGGATCGTGCGGGCCGAAGTGCCCTCGCCCGAGTTCAGCCGCTTCCTCTACGCCGCGGTCGGCGGCGACATCCACTGGATCGACCGGCTCGCCCTCACCTACGAGCAGTGGCAGGAGCACCTGTCCCGGCCGGGCGTGGAGACCTGGGTCGCCTACGAGAAGGGGACGCCCGCGGGATACGTGGAGCTGGACCCGCAGGACGACGGCGTCGTCGAGATCGTCTACTTCGGCCTCATCCCGGCCTTCCGCGGCCGCCGCATCGGCGGCCACCTCCTGTCGTACGGGGCCGCGCGGGCGTGGGACCTCGCGGAACGGTGGCCGGACCGCACCCCCACGAAGCGGGTCTGGCTGCACACCTGCAGCCTCGACGGCGAACACGCGATGGACAACTACACGCGCCGCGGCTTCAAGCTCTTCGACACGAAGGTCACGCAGGAGCCCGAGCAGCCCACGCCCGGCCCGTGGCCGGGGGCGCACCGTTAATCGCGCTGCGCGCTCGTCCTCAAACGCCGGACGGGCTTTTTTCTCCCACCCGCCCACCCTTCACCACCTGCCCGGCACCTGAGTGGCCGGACCGGCGGGATATCCAGCCCGTCCGGCGTTTGAGGACGAGGCCGGAGGCCGGAAAGAAGGGGGTCCGGGGGCGGAGCCCCCGGATCTCATCATCCGGGACAGTTATGTCCACAGTACGGACGACGGTGGACTAGGCCGAAAGGCCCGTGCCACGCTTCCCCCATGTCTCGCGCCGGAATCGCCTTGGTGAGTCGACGTCACGTCGACCTCGTCCGCGTGTCCAGCGCCATCTGTCCGGCGAGCTGAGAGACCCAGCACCGCCGCTTTTCTCCTTGACTGACCCCTCCCCGCGCACCGCCGCGCCTTCTGCGCGAGTGCGCAGGTCAGAGCCGCTCTCAGCCTGCTGTGAAGGACGTATTCCATGGCTGCCAACCCCGATAGTCCCGCGCCCGCCGCGCCCCGCGCGCCCCGGCGCAAGGTGAGCCGCCACCGCGGCGAGGGCCAGTGGGCCGTGGGCCACTTCACGCCACTGAACGGCAACGAACAGTTCAAGAAGGACGATGACGGTCTCAATGTGCGGACACGTATTGAGACGATCTACGCCAAGCGCGGCTTCGACTCGATCGACCCGAACGACCTCCGCGGCCGGATGCGCTGGTGGGGGCTCTACACCCAGCGCAAGCCCGGGATCGACGGCGGCAAGACCGCGATCCTGGAGCCGGAGGAGCTCGACGACGAGTACTTCATGCTGCGGGTCCGGATCGACGGCGGGCGCCTGACCACCGAGCAGCTGCGCGTCATCGGCGAGATCTCGCAGGAGTTCGCGCGCGGCACCGCCGACATCACCGACCGGCAGAACATCCAGTACCACTGGATCCGCATCGAGGACATGCCGGAGATCTGGCGCCGCCTCGAAGGCGTGGGCCTGTCCACGACCGAGGCGTGCGGGGACACCCCGCGCGTCATCCTCGGCTCGCCCGTCGCCGGGATCGCCGAGGACGAGATCATCGACGGCACGCCCGCCGTCGACGAGATCCACCGCCGCATCGTCGGCAACCCGGCGTTCTCGAACCTGCCCCGCAAGTTCAAGTCCGCGATCTCCGGCTCGCCGCTGCTCGACGTGGCGCACGAGATCAACGACATCGCGTTCGTCGGCGTGCACCACCCCGAGCGCGGCCCCGGCTTCGACCTGTGGGTCGGCGGCGGCCTCTCCACCAACCCCAAGATCGGCCAGCGGCTCGGCGCCTGGGTGCCCCTGGAGGACGTGCCGGACGTCTACGAGGGCGTCATCTCGATCTTCCGCGACTACGGCTACCGCCGCCTGCGCACCCGGGCCCGGCTCAAGTTCCTCGTCGCCGACTGGGGCGTGGCGAAGTTCCGCCAGGTCCTGGAGGACGAGTACCTGCTGCGCAAGCTGATCGACGGGCCCGCCCCCGACCAGCCGGTCCAGCGCTGGCGCGACCACGTCGGCGTGCACCGGCAGCGGGACGGCCGGTTCTACGTCGGCTTCGCCCCGCGCGTCGGCCGGGTCGACGGCACCGTCCTCACGAAGATCGCCGACCTGGCCGCCGCGCACGGCTCGGGCCGCCTGCGCACCACCGTCGAGCAGAAGATGATCGTGCTCGACGTCGCGGAGGACCAGGTCGAGTCCCTGGTGGAGGGCCTGGAGGCGCTGGATCTGACGGTGCGCCCCTCGTCGTTCCGGCGCGGCACGATGGCCTGCACCGGCATCGAGTTCTGCAAGCTCGCGATCGTCGAGACGAAGGCGCGCGGCGCCTCGCTCATCGACGAACTGGAGCGCCGCATCCCGGACTTCGACGAGCCCATCACCATCAACATCAACGGCTGCCCCAACGCCTGCGCCCGCATCCAGGTCGCCGACATCGGCCTCAAGGGCCAGCTCGTCCTCGACGAGCACGGCAACCAGGTCGAGGGCTTCCAGGTGCACCTCGGCGGCGCGCTCGGCCTCGAAGCCGGGTTCGGCCGCAAGGTGCGCGGCCTGAAGGTCACGTCCGCCGAGCTGCCGGACTACGTGGAGCGGGTCCTCAAGCGCTTCCAGGCGGAGCGTGCGGACGGCGAGCGGTTCGCCACCTGGGCGGCCCGCGCCTCCGAGGAGGCCCTCTCGTGAGCGAGCGCGCCGCCCCCTTCTACTGCCCCTACTGCGGCGACGAGGACCTGCGTCCAAGTGAGCAGGGCCACGGCGCATGGGAATGCGCGGCGTGCAACCGTGCCTTCCAGTTGAAGTTCCTCGGGCTTCTCACCCGGGGGCTTCAGCGCACCGACGGTGGAGGGGATCAGATATGACGACTGCTCAACAGCCGCGTACGGACGAGGAGTTGAAGGAGCTCGCGGAGCGGGCCGGGCGCGACCTGGAGGACGCCTCCGCCCTGGAGATCGTCACCTGGGCCGCGGCCACCTTCGGCAAGCGCTTCTGCGTGACCTCCTCCATGGAGGACGCGGTCGTCGCCCACCTCGCCTCGCGCGCCCTGCCCGGCGTGGACGTCGTGTTCCTCGACACCGGCTACCACTTCCCCGAGACCATCGGCACCCGCGACGCCGTGGCCGCCGTGATGGACGTCAACGTCATCACGCTCACGCCCCGCCGGACCGTCGCCGAACAGGACGCCGAGCACGGCCCGAGGCTGCACGACCGCGACCCCGACCTGTGCTGCGCCCTGCGCAAGGTCAAGCCGCTCGAAGAGGGCCTGGCCCCGTACGTGGCGTGGGCGACGGGGCTGCGCCGCGACGAGTCGGAGACCCGCGCGGGCACCCCGGTCGTCAGCTGGGACGAGAAGCGCCGCAAGGTGAAGGTCTCCCCCATCGCCCGCTGGACGCAGGACGACGTGGACGCGTACGTCGCCGAGCACGGCGTGCTCACCAACCCGCTGCTCATGGACGGCTACGGCTCGGTGGGCTGCGCCCCCTGCACCCGTCGCCTCCTCGAAGGCGAGGACGCCCGCGCCGGCCGCTGGGCCGGGCGCGCCAAGACCGAGTGCGGGATCCACGGCTGATGGCCGCCGCGACCGACGACCCCCAGGAGAAGCACGTGACGACCGGAGCCACCGTCTGGCTCACGGGCCTGCCCAGCGCGGGCAAGACCACCATCGCGAACGAGCTGGCACGGACGCTGCGCGGCGAGGGCCGCCGCGTCGAGGTGCTCGACGGCGACGAGATCCGCGAGTTCCTCTCGGCGGGCCTCGGCTTCAGCCGCGCGGACCGCGACACCAATGTGCAGCGCATCGGCTTCGTCGCCGAACTGCTCGCCCGCAACGGCGTGTTGGCGCTCGTCCCCGTCATCGCCCCGTTCGCCGACAGCCGCGAGGCCGTCCGCAAGCGCCATCAGACGGGCGGCACGCCCTATCTGGAGGTGCACGTGGCCACGCCGGTCGAGGTGTGCTCCGTACGCGATGTGAAGGGCCTGTACGCGCGCCAGGCCGCGGGCGAGATCTCCGGGCTCACCGGCGTCGACGACCCGTACGAGGAGCCGGAGTCGCCCGACCTGCGCATCGAGTCCCAGGACCAGACCGTGCGGGAGTCCGCAGCGGCGGTGTACGCGCTGCTCAGTGAGAGGGGTCTGGCATGACGGGCTCGACCGGGGTCGCCGACGAGGGCACCGAGAAGCCGTACGCGCTGTCGCACCTGGATGCGTTGGAGTCGGAGGCGGTGCACATCTTCCGTGAGGTGGCGGGGGAGTTCGAGCGGCCGGTGATCCTGTTCTCCGGCGGCAAGGACTCCATCGTGATGCTGCACCTGGCGCTGAAGGCCTTCACTCCGGCCCCGGTGCCCTTCGCGCTGCTGCACGTGGACACCGGCCACAACTTCCCCGAGGTGCTCGCCTACCGTGACCGTGTGGTGGCCGAGCACGGGCTGCGGCTGCATGTCGCCTCGGTGCAGGACTACATCGACCGGGGTGTGCTGCGCGAGCGCCCCGACGGCACCCGCAACCCGCTGCAGACGGTGCCGCTCACGGAGAAGATCCAGAGTGAGCGCTTCGATGCGGTCTTCGGCGGCGGGCGCCGCGATGAGGAGAAGGCGCGGGCCAAGGAGCGGGTGTTCTCGCTGCGTGATGAGTTCTCGCAGTGGGATCCGCGCCGCCAGCGCCCCGAGCTGTGGAACCTCTACAACGGCCGCCACGCCCCGGGCGAGCACGTGCGGGTGTTCCCGCTGTCGAACTGGACCGAGCTGGATGTGTGGCAGTACATCGCCCGGGAGAAGATCGAGCTGCCGGGGATCTACTTCGCCCACGAGCGCCGGGTCTTCCAGCGCGCCGGGATGTGGCTGACCGCCGGCGAGTGGGGCGGGCCCAAAGACGGTGAGCGGGTGGAGAGGCGGCTGGTGCGCTACCGCACGGTCGGCGACATGTCCTGCACCGGTGCGGTGGATTCCGACGCGGTGACCCTGGAGGCCGTGATCGCCGAGATCGCCGCCTCCCGCCTCACCGAGCGCGGCGCCACCCGCGCGGACGACAAGCTGTCCGAGGCCGCGATGGAAGACCGCAAGCGCGAAGGGTACTTCTAGCCATGAGCACGATCACGACCGAGGAGCTCTCGGCCACCACCCTGCTGCGGTTCGCCACCGCGGGCTCCGTCGACGACGGCAAGTCCACCCTCGTCGGGCGGCTCCTGCACGACTCCAAGTCGGTCCTGGCCGACCAGCTGGAGGCCGTCGAGCACGCCTCGCGCTCACGCGGGGCCGAGGGGCCGGACCTGGCGCTGCTGACCGACGGGCTGCGCGCCGAGCGCGAGCAGGGCATCACCATCGATGTCGCCTACCGCTACTTCGCCACCGCGCGGCGCCGGTTCATCCTGGCCGACACCCCCGGCCATGTGCAGTACACCCGCAACATGGTCACCGGCGCCTCCACCGCCGAACTCACCGTCATCCTCATCGACGCCCGCAACGGCGTGGTCGAACAGACCCGCCGCCACGCCGCCCTCGCGGCCCTGCTGCGTGTCCCGCACGTGGTCCTGGCCGTCAACAAGATGGACCTCGTCGCATACGCCGAGCCCGTCTTCGCGCGGATCGCCGAGGAGTTCACCGCCTACGCCACCGAGCTCGGCATCCCCGAAGTCACCGCCATCCCCATCTCCGCCCTGGCCGGCGACAACGTGGTCGAACCCTCCGCCCACATGGACTGGTACGCCGGACCCACCGTCCTGGAACACCTGGAGACCGTCCCGGTCAGCCACGACCTGACCGCCTGCCACGCCCGCCTGCCCGTCCAGGTCGTCATCCGCCCGCAGACGCCGGAGCACCCCGACTACCGCGGTTACGCCGGACAGATCGCCGCCGGGACCTTCCGCGTCGGCGAGCAGGTCACCGTCCTGCCCTCCGGGCGCACCTCCACCATCGCGGGCATCGACCTGCTCGGCGAGCCCGTCGACATCGCCTGGACCCCGCAGTCCGTCACCGTGCGCCTGGCCGACGACCTCGACATCTCGCGGGGCGACCTGCTCGTCCCGAGCACCGATACGCCGCCGACCAGCCAGGACATCGCCGCCACCGTCTGCCACGTCGCCGACCGGCCGCTGACCGTGGGCCAGCGGGTGCTGCTCAAGCACACCACCCGCACGGTCAAGGCGATCGTGAAGCAGATCCCCTCCCGCCTCACCCTGGACGACCTCTCCCAGCACCCCAACCCCGGACACCTGGCCGCCAACGACATCGGCCGCGTCCTCATCCGCACCGCCGAACCACTCGCCCTCGACGCCTACGCCGACTCCCGCCGCACCGGCTCCTTCCTCCTCATCGACCCCGCCGACGGCACCACCCTCACCGCCGGAATGGCGGGCGAGGCCTTCGCCAAGGCCGAGGCGCCCGCGTCGGCCGCCGACGACGAAGGGTGGGACTTCTAGCCATGCGTCCCCTGGATGTCTTCTCCACCTTCGCGAAGGAGGGCGGCCGCGTGGGCAGCGGCGCCCGTGGCGCGGGCTCGGGCGGTGTCGACCGATGTGTGCGATGACGTACGCGCACCGCTCGCGCGCCCACACCCCCCGCCGTCCCTTCCGACGTAAACGAAGACCCGCCGACACTCTCCCCGCCGCGCCCTGAACAGCGCGCGTGCCGGGCCAACGAGAGGAACACCTCCCGTGCCTGACATCCGCATCCCCCGCACCACCGCTCCCCACGGCCCCGCGCGCCGCGGCCGTCTCGCCGCCCTCGCCGCGCTCCCCCTGCTCGCGCTCACGCTGTCCGCCTGCGGATACGGCTCGGACTCCGACAAGGACGACAACGGCAAGGCGAAGATCGCGGCGGACGCCAAGAAGATCGAGGGCCTGGACACGGTCAAGATCGGGTACTTCCCGAACCTGACCCACGGCACGGCGCTCGTCGGCGACCAGGAGGGCCTGTTCCAGAAGGAGCTGGGGGCCACCAAGGCGGAGTACGCGCAGTTCAACGCGGGCCCCTCGGCGATCGAGGCGCTGAACTCGAAGTCCGTGGACATCAGCTGGATCGGCCCGTCCCCGGCCATCAACGGCTACACCAAGTCCCAGGGCAAGAACCTGCGCATCATCGGCGGCTCCGCGTCCGGCGGCGTGAAGCTCGTGGTGAACCCGAAGAAGATCAAGTCCCTCGACGACGTCAAGGGCAAGAAGATCGCGACGCCCCAGCTCGGCAACACCCAGGACGTGGCCCTGCTCAACTGGATCGCCGAGAAGGGCTGGAAGGTCGACGCGGAGAGCGGCAAGGGCGATGTGTCGGTCGTCCGTACCGACAACAAGATCACCCCGGACGCCTACAAGTCCGGCTCCGTCGACGGCGCCTGGGTGCCGGAGCCGACCGCGTCGAAGCTGGTCGCCGAGGGCGGCAAGGTCGTCCTCGACGAGGCCGACCTGTGGCCCGACAAGAAGTTCGTGATCACGAACATCATCGTGTCGCAGCAGTTCCTCACCGAGCACCCGAAGGTCGTCGAGGCCGTCCTGCGCGGCGCGGTCAAGACGAACCAGTTCATCAAGGACAACCCGGAGAAGGCCAAGGCCGCCGCCAACGCCAAGCTGAAGCAGCTGTCCGGCAAGGCGCTGCCCCCGAAGGTCATCGACCCGGCGTGGAAGTCCATCCAGTTCACCAACGACCCGCTGGCCGCCACGCTCAACACCGAGGCCGAGCACGCGGTCAAGGCGGGCCTCCTGGAGAAGCCGGACCTGAACGGCATCTACGACCTGGGGCCGCTCAACAAGGTCCTGAAGGCGGCGGGCGAGCCCGCGGCCGCCGACGCCGGACTCGGCGTCAAGTAGGCGAGACGACAAGCCAGTTCACGGATCGATCCCAGGAGGTGACGACCATGGCCACGACGCTCGCCAAGGCCGCCGACGGCGGTGTGGGCACGCTCGGCCGTGCCGCACGCATCGAGCACGTATCGAAGTCCTTCGCCACTCCGGCGGGGCGGCAGCTCGTCCTCGACGACATCACGCTCGATGTCGCGCAGGGGGAGTTCGTCACCCTCCTGGGAGCGTCGGGCTGCGGCAAGTCGACGCTGCTCAACCTCGTGGCCGGCCTCGACCGGCCCACCGCGGGCGACATCAGCACGGACGGGCGTCCGGCCCTGATGTTCCAGGAGCACGCGCTCTTCCCGTGGCTGACCGCGGGCAAGAACATCGAGCTCGCCCTCAAGCTGCGCGGCGTACCGAAGGCCGAACGCCGCGAGCGGGCCGAGGAGTTGCTGACCCTCGTCCGGCTCTCGGGCGCGTACGGCAAGCGGGTGCACGAGCTGTCCGGCGGCATGCGCCAGCGCGTCGCGCTCGCCCGGGCGCTCGCCCAGGACAGCAAGCTGCTCCTGATGGACGAGCCGTTCGCGGCGCTCGACGCGATCACCCGGGACGTCCTGCACGACGAGCTGACCCGCATCTGGCGCGAGACGCGGGTCTCGGTCCTCTTCGTGACGCACAACGTGCGCGAGGCGGTGCGCCTCGCGCAGCGCGTGGTGCTGCTCTCGTCCCGGCCGGGGCGGGTGGCGCGCGAGTGGGTCGTGGACATCGAGCAGCCGCGCCGCATCGAGGACACGGCCGTGGCGGAGCTGTCCGTCGAGATCACTGAAGAACTGCGTGGGGAGATCCGCCGACATGGGCAGCACTGAGACGTCGACACCCGCCCTGGGCGAGGGAGACCCACCGGAGGGCGGCACGCCTCCGGGGCCCCGCGGCCCCGCGGAGACCCGCGACGCCCTGGAGGACCGGAAGCCTCAGGAGGGCCGCAAGCAGGAGGGCCGCGAGGACGACACCCAGGACCTCGCGGGCCTCGAAGCGGGGCTCGACGCCCTGGACACCGTGCAGGCGCGCCGCATCCCGCTGCGCGAGACCCTGGTCCAGAAGGTCCTGCCGCCGCTGACGGCGATCGTGCTCGTCCTGGTGGTCTGGCAGATCCTCGTCTGGGCGAAGGTGACCGACAGCTACAAGCTGCCGTCGCCGGACGCCGTGTGGCAGGAGGTCGAGAACTCCTGGCGGCAGGGCACCCTCCTGGAGTACATCTGGACGTCCGTGTCGCGCGGCATGTTCGGCTTCCTGATGGCCCTCGCCATCGGCACGCCGCTCGGCCTGGTCGTGGCGCGGATCCGCTTCGTGCGGGCGGCGATCGGCCCGATCCTGTCGGGCCTCCAGTCGCTGCCGTCCGTGGCGTGGGTGCCGCCCGCCGTGATCTGGCTCGGCCTCAACGACAAGATGATGTACGCGGTGATCCTGCTCGGCGCCGTGCCGTCCATCGCCAACGGGCTGGTCTCGGGCGTGGACCAGGTGCCGCCGCTGTTCCTGCGGGCGGGCCGCACGCTCGGCGCGACCGGGTTGCGCGGCACCTGGCACATCGTGATGCCGGCGGCCCTGCCGGGCTATCTCGCGGGCCTGAAGCAGGGCTGGGCGTTCTCCTGGCGGTCCCTGATGGCGGCCGAGATCATCGCCCAGTCCCCCGACCTCGGCATGGGCCTCGGCCAGCTCCTCGAGGCGGGCCGCACGAACAGCAGCATGTCGCAGGTCTTCCTCGCCATCCTGCTCATCCTGATCGTCGGCATCGCCATCGACCTGCTGATCTTCAGCCCGCTCGAACGCTGGGTGCTGCGCAGCCGCGGCCTCCTGGTGAAGTGATCCCGATGCGCGAACCGGTCCTCCTCGTCATCGCCCACGGCAGCCGCGACCCACGGCACGCGGCGACCGTGCGGTCCCTGGTGCGCCGCGTGCGCGGGCTCCGTCCGCGCACGCGGGTGGAGACGGGATTCCTGGACTTCAACTCCCCTTCCGTCCCCGAGGTGTTGGAGTCGCTCGCCGACGAGGGCGTACGGGACGTGGTGGCGCTTCCGCTGCTGCTCACCCGCGCCTTCCACGCCAAGGCGGACATCCCGGCGGTGCTGCGCACGGCGCCGCCGGGCCTCAGGGTCCGCCAGGCGGGGGTGCTCGGCCCCTCGCCGCTGCTGCTCGCCGCGCTCGAACAGCGCCTGTACGAAGCGGGGCTCGACCCCGCCGACCGAGCCACGACCGGGGTCGTCCTCGCGTCGGCGGGCTCCACCGACCCGGAGGCGATCGCAGTGATCGCTGACATCGCGCGGGAGTGGCGGCGTACCGGTTGGTGCGCCGTGCGGCCTGCGTTCGCCTCCGCGGGACTGCCCCCTACGGAGGGGGCGGTCCACTCCTTGCGGGCGGTGCCCGGGGTACGGCGGGTGGCCGTCGCTCCCTATTTCCTGGCTCCGGGGCTGCTGCCCGACCGGGTGGTCCGGGGTGCGGCGGGGGCCGATGTGGTGGGGGGTGTGCTGGGGGACTCCGTGTACGTCGCGCGGGTGCTGCTCGAGCGGTTCGACTCCTGCCGTCGCCTCGCCGCGGAGCCCTCCGGGGGACCTGCCCCGACCGGGCGATCTTCGGCCGGAATCCGCTTGCGGGCCTTCGCGGGCCGCGTCTAGCGTCACGCGGGTGACCTCCGAGCCGAGCCGCCCCGCCCCCGAGGCCCCGCCGCCCGCCCCCGAGCTGCGGTCGGAGCGTCTGCTGCTCACCCCGTACGTCGCCGCCGACGAGGCCCACTTCGTGGCGCTGTTCCAGGACGAGGCCGTGGGCCGCTGGTTCGGCGACGGCATGCGCGGCGCCGAGGACGACCGGGCCCTGTTCCGCCGCCTCTTCAGCATCGTGTACGCGGAGCGGCGCTTCCCCGTGTGGGCGGTGCGGCACGGCGGCCGGTACGCGGGGCACGCCGAGATCAAGCCGTCGCCCGAGCCGTGGCTGGACGGCCACGAGATCGTGTACGGCCTGTCGCGGGACAGCTGGGGCCTCGGCCTCGGCACGGAGCTCGCGCTGCTCCTGACCGACTACGGCCACCACACCCTCGGCCTGACCGAGGTGCACGCCACCGTCGACTCCCAGAACACGCCGTCGGTCACGGTCCTGAAGCGGCTCGGGTACACCCGGACGCGCGAGGTCCGCGAGGACGACGGCGGGACGACGCTCCAGTTCACGTCGCGTGCCCCGGCCCTGGAGCTCAGCTGAGGTCGAGCCCGCCGGTGCGGGTCCGCTTCAGCTCGAACAGGTCGGGGTGGCCCGCGAGCACCCGGAAGCTGTCGAAAAGGCGTGCCGCCTCCGCACCGCGCGGGATCGCCCGCAGGACGGGACCGAACCAGACGGTGCCGTCGACGTGGATCGTGGGCGTGCCGACGTAGGCACCGGACTCCGGCTCCGCGCCCGCCTCGTGGCTGCGGCGCAGCGCCTCGTCGTACGCGGTGTAGTACGAGGCGTCCGCGAGGTCCGCGGGCAGTCCCGTCTCCGCGAGGGCCGCGCGGACGACCTCGCGGAAGTCGTCGTTCTTGTCCTGGTGGATGCGGGTGCCGAGGGCCGTGTACAGGTCGCGCAGGACCTCGTCGCCGTGCCGTTCGGCCGCGGCGGCCACGACCCGGACGACGCCGAGCGACTTGTCGACGAGCTCCCGGTACCACGTGGGCAGTTCGTTGCCGATGTTGTGCAGATACAGGCTCATGACGTGGAAGCGCAGGTCGAGGTCGCGGTGGTGCTCGACCTCCAGGAGCCAGCGGGACGTGATCCACGCGAAGGGGCAGGCAGGGTCGAAGTAGAAGTCGACGCGGGTGGGGGCGGTGGTGGAGGGGGCGGGGGCCGCCGCGCTGGTCTCTGTGGTGGTCATGGCCGAAACCCTAGCCAGCGGTGGCCTGGGGCTTTGGTGCAATTCTCCGCCGCATCCTTGGGCCACTTCGCCGCCCGATGCCGCTCAGTGATGCTCCGCGGCCACCGCCTTCTCCACGAGCGCGACCAGGTCGGCCACCGGCATCGAGCCCGCCGCCCTGTGCTCCTGGGCGAAGGCGTTCGCGAGCCGTTGCAGCAGGGTGTTCACCGGTGTCGGGACGCCGTGCAGGCGGCCCAGGAGCGCGATCTCGCCGTTGAGGTAGTCGGCCTCGATGCTGCCGGTGCCGCGGGTGAGGCTCTGCCAGGAGGAGCCGCCGCCGCGCACGGACCCGTCGAGCGGCTTCAGGGTGACCCGGTCGCCGCGAATCTCCTGCTGCTCCCGCTCGGTCACCGCCTCGATCCCGGCGGCGGCGAGCACGGCCTCGCCCTCGGCCCGCGCCCGCCGGTACAGGGCGACGGCCGCGTCGTCGCGCACGGGCCCGGTCAGCGCCTCGATCGAGTTGGCGAGGTTGCCGAGCAGCTTGCCGTACTTCCACCGCATCACGTCCTCGACGACCGGCGCGAGCAGCGCGCCCGACTCCAGGTCGGCGGCGATCCGCCGGGCCGTGTCGTCGGCGCCCGCCGGGTACCGGCCCAGGTGCAGCATGCCCGTGTAGGGGGCACCGGCGGCGGAGACGGCGCCCGGCTCGACGTACGTCGAGGGCAGCCACACGCACATGCCGTACACGCGGGCGAAGCGGCGCAGGGCGAGGCGCTCGCTCTCGACGCCGTTCTGCGCGCACACCAGCGGAAGCGACTCGGCGGCCGTGGTGCCGCCCGCGACGGGCCGCGCGCCCCACGCGTCGAGCGCCGCCTCCGCGTCCTGCGTCTTCACGGCGAGGAACAGCACGTCGTCGCGGTGCAACTCGCCGAGCTCGTCCGGTCCCTGGACGACGGGCACGCGGTGGGTGCGGGTTCCGTCGGGCGTCGTGAGCGTCAGGCCGCGCTCCCGCAGCGCCGCGTGGTGCGCGCCGCGCGCGACGAGCACGACGTCGTGACCGGCTTCCGCGAGGCGCCCGCCGATGCTGCCGCCGACGGCCCCCGCTCCGATGATGAGGTAGCGCATGCGGGTGAGCCTCGCACACCGGTGCGGCGGAGCGTCAAGATCCCTTCCGGGATCCGGACGTTGATCCGGACGTTGATCCGGGCCTTGATCCGGGCCTTGATCTGGACCTTGCCCCAGGGGCAGACCCCAGGCTCCCGCGCATGAACACCGACTACGGCACCGCCCACGACACCGACCCCGACACCGACTCCTACGTGACGCAGACCCCGTACACCGCCCCGGGCCCCCACCTCGACGCGCTGCTCGGCCCCGACCCGCTCCCCCGCGACCCCGCCGCGCTCGCCGCCGTCGTACGCGGCGTGCTCCTGCACCGCGAGGAGGGCGGCCGGTTCGGCTACGCGCTGCCCGACGAGCGGCTGCGCGAGGACGCCGAGTCGCGGTACGCGGGCGAGATCCTGCGCATCCTGCGCGAGCGCGGCGGCACGCCGCTCACCGAGGCCCGCGAGCCCGCCGCCCGGCTCGTCGCCACCTGCCGGGACTTCGCGCTGCTGCTGTGCACGCTGCTCCGGGCCACCGGCACCCCGGCGCGGATCCGGGGCGGCTATGCCGCGTACTTCGTGCCGGGGCAGAACGACAACCACTGGGTGACCGAGTACTGGACGGCCGGGCGCGGCTGGGTCCTGGTGGACCCGCAGCTCGTCGGCGGCGGGCTCTACGACAAGATCGCCTTCGACCCGATGGACGTGCCGCGCGATCAGTTCCTGGTCGCGGGTGACGCGTGGCGCGCGTGCCGGGACGGGCGGGCGGACCCGGACACGTTCCTCGTGTGCACCGTTCCCGAGATCAGGGGGATGTCGCTCGTACGGGCCGACGTGGTGGCCGATCTCGCGGCCCTGAACGGCGTGGAGCCGCTGCCGTGGGACGGCTGGGGCGTGATGGAGAAGGACGATGCGGAGGTCACGGACGACGAGCTCCAGCTGCTCGACGCCGTGGCCGCGGCCACCTCGGCGGCCGGGCACGCGCCCGGCGCCGGGCGCCCGGAGGCGCTGCGGCGGCTCTTCGCCGACCCGCGTCTGACGGTCCCGGCCGAGATCGTCTCGCACACCACGTACGGCGGGGACCGCGCCGTCACCCTTCCTCGGGCCGCGTGAAGGGCGTGCCCTGGTGGAACCAGAGCAGCCAGCCGTCGCCGGTGCGCCGCCACAGTGAACTGCGGTGCACCAGGCGGCCGTTGCTCTCGGTGTCGAACGTCAGGTGCACCAGGTCGTCGGCGAGCTGGACGCCGCGCATGCGGGACGTCGTGACGGGGCGGCCGCCGGGCTCGGGGCGGGCGGTGAGGACCTGGACGATCGACGCGCGGTCCCAGCGGGCGCCGGACGCGCCGAACTCGGTGAACTCGGGGTGCAGCAGTGACCCGAAGAGCTCGGGCGAGGCCCGTACCTCCGGGTCGAGCAGGCGCAGCTCGTGCTCGATGGCGGCCTCGACGGCGGGCGAGCGGTCGGTCATCGGTCGGCTCCCCCGGTCAGCTCCACGAGCTTGGTGACGGTGTTCCAGTTGCGGCTGGTGGCGACGAGGCCCTTGGTGAGCGCGGGACGGCCGAGGGCCTCGCCGAGCTTGGAGCGCCCGAGGCCGTCGGGGGCGTACAGATACAGGCAGCGGTCGCCGAGGCGGAACTCCTCCGGCAGGAACGCCGCTTGGTCGAGGGCGGCGAAGCGGGCGGCGTCGACGTGCGCCGAGAAGTACGTGACGTGCAGCTGCTTGGCCTCGAGGTCGGCCGCGGGGAACGGGCAGGCGTCGGCCACGGCCCGGAGATAGCCGCCGTCGCGCACCAGCAGGTCCACGGTGAACCCGAACTCCTGCTCCAGGTCCTTCCCCAGCTCGCCCGCGAGGCTCTCTTCGTCCCCGTGGTCGGCGCCGAACACGACGTTCCCGCTCTGCAGATACGTTTGTACGCCGCTGAACCCGCGTTCTTCGAGGAGTGCCCGCAGCCGGGCCATCGGCACTTTTCTGCTGCCGCCCACGTTCACGCCGCGCAGCAGCGCGGCGTAGATCTTCGTCGCCATGCGGACACGATAAGGCGGCCGCCGTGCCCCGTGGGGGTGGGCACGACGGCCGCCGGTCATCGCCGGGCCCGCCGCACGGGTGTGCGGCGAGCCCGGCACCGGTCATCGGTGGTGGACCTACTCGACGACCTTGAGGAGCTTGTTGGGCGTGCCCTCGCTCGGGTTGGAGATCTTGTCCGCGGTGGCGCCGTCGGTCAGGGCCTTGGCGACGTCCGCGGGCTTGGCGTCCGGGTGCGCGGCGACGTACAGGGCCGCGGCGCCGACGACGTGCGGGGTCGCCATGGACGTGCCGGAGATCGTCTTGGTGGCGTCGTCACCGGTGTTCCAGTCGGACGTGATGTCCGAGCCCGGGGCGTAGATGTCCACGACGGAGCCGAAGTTGGAGAAGTCCGACTGCTTGTCGTCCTTCGTGGAGGAGGCGACGGTGATGGCCTCCTTGACGCGGGCCGGGGAGCTCTGGCTCGCGTCGCTCGACTCGTTGCCCGCGGCCACCGCGAAGGTGACGCCGGAGGCGATGGACTTGCGGACGGCCTCGTCCAGGGCCTCGTCGGCGCCGCCGCCCAGGCTCATGTTGGCGACGGAGGGGCCCTGGTGGTTCTTGGTGACCCAGTCGATGCCCGCGACGACCTGCTCGGTGGTGCCGGAGCCCTGGTCGTCCAGGACGCGGACGGCGACGATCTTCGCCTTCTTGGCGATGCCGTGCGCCTCGCCGGCGATGGTGCCCGCGACGTGCGTGCCGTGGCCGTTGCCGTCGTCGGCGTTGTCGTCGTTGTCGACTGCGTCGAAGCCGGAGACCGCGCGGCCGCCGAAGTCCTTGTGGCTGACGCGCACACCGGTGTCGATGACGTACGCGGTCGCGCCCTCACCGGCCTTGTCCGGGTACGTGTACTTCTTGTCGCCCGCCGTGTCGGCCTGGTCGACGCGGTCCAGGCCCCACGACGGCGGGTTGTCCTGGGTGGCCTTGATGGAGAACTTCTTGTTCTGGACGACCTTGCCGACGGCCGGGTCGGCGGCGAGGCGCTTGGCCTCGGTCTCGCTCAGGTTCTCGGCGGAGAAGCCGTTGACGGCCGAGGAGTAGTTGCGGGCGAGCGAGCCGCCGTACTCCTCGGCGAGGTCGGACTTGGCGTCCTTGCTGGCCTTCTCGTCGAGCAGGACGATGTAGCTGCCGTCGACGGCGCCCTTGGCGCCTGTGCCGTAGACCTTGCCCTCGGCGGGGGTCGAGGCGCCGGCGAACGTGGTGCCGGCGAAGACGGTCACTCCCACCGCGGTGGCGGCGGTGGCTATCGCCGCGGTGAGCTTCATCGTGCGAGCACGCTTGTGAGCTGCCATGAAGAGGGGTCTCCTCGTGGTGTGTTGTGGGGGGATGTGGGGATTTTCAAGCTGCGCTGCTTGGGCCCGGTCGCTCCGTAAGAACTGAAGATCTCCGGGCGTTGGGACGAAACCTTGTCTGAATGACGCGCGCAGATCAACCCCTTCATCCAGCTGTGACTTGTTCAACAAGGTTCTGTAATAACAAAACAGGACCCCCTCGACACTTCGGGCGCACCCCGTCACAAACCCGTTCGGATCGACCCTGAGACGTGGGCCCTCAAGTCCCCATAGATGTAAGGGGCTTGTTTCAGCCAGAGGGAGGAGGAGGCCGCCGGACGGCTCACCGGCCAGCACGACGATGTCCGCCGCCCACGCCCCTAGCTTCGAAGCGGAGGGCGGCGGCGCGGGGCCGCCGCGGCACACAAGGGGGCTGTCCCGTCATGGGGAACGCGGATACAGCGGACACACGGGTGCGGGGGTTCGCCGCACGGGCCGGCGGCTGGAGCGCACGGCACCGGTGGGCGGCGGTGGGCATCTGGGTCCTGTTCGTCGTCCTCGCCATGGGCGTCGGCTCGGCGGTGGGCCGCACGGACGCGCCCGACACCGACCTGAAGGGCGAGATCAACCAGGCGCAGCGCATCCTCGACGACGCGGGCATCGAGGAGCCCGCAGGCGAGACGGTGCTCGTGCAGGCCAAGGGCGACGGCGGGCCGCGCGCCGCCGACGCCCGCTTCCGGGCCGCCGTCGACGACGTCATGGCGGCGGTCCAAGGCACCGGTGAGGCCACGGCCGTGACGTCGCCGTACACCTCGAAGACCATCTCCAAGGACGGACGGAGCGCGCTCGTCCAGTTCGATGTGCGGGGCGACGGGGACACCGCGAGCGACCGGATCGAGCCAGTCCTGAAGGCCGTCGGGAAGGTGGCGGACCGGCACGAGGACACGGGCCTGCGGATCGAGGAGATCGGCGGCGCCAGCATGGAGAAGACCTTCGAAGACGCCTTCGGCAAGGACTTCCAGCAGGCGGAGTACTCCGCGCTGCCCGTCGCGTTCGGCATCCTGCTCATCGCGTTCGGCGCGCTCGTCGCGGCGCTGCTTCCCGTGTTGCTCGCCATGTCCGCGATCGTCGCGACGATGGGCCTGATGGCGGTCGTCAGCCATGTGCAGCCGATGACCGACGCCGCGAACTCCGTCATGCTCCTGGTGGGCCTCGCCGTCGGCGTCGACTACTGCCTGTTCTATCTGCGCAGGGAGCGCGAGGAGCGGGCCAAGGGCCGCGACCCGCGGACCGCACTGCGCATCGCCGCGGCCACCAGCGGCCGGGCCGTCGTCGTCTCCGGCATCACGGTGTGCGTGGCGATGGCCGGAATGCTCTTCACCGGCATCACCGAGTTCGAGGCGATGGGCCTCGCGTCCCTGATGGTCGTCGCCGTGGCCATGGTCGGTTCGGTGACGGTCCTGCCCGCGCTGCTCTCGCTGCTCGGCGAGCGCGTCGAGAAGGGCCGGCTTCCGTTCCTGCGCCGCCGGGCCCGCGCCGGGCGGCCCGCCGCGGACGGGAGCAGGCTGTGGGGCGCGGTGGTCGGCGGGGTCCTGCGGCGCCCGCTGCTCGCGACGGTCGTCGCCACGGGCGCGCTCGCCGCGATCGCCCTGCCGTCGCTCGGCATGAAGACCCAGAACCTCACCCTGGACCAGGAGTTCGGCGACTCGCTGCCCATCGTGGCGACGTACGAGCGCGTGAACGAGGCGTTCCCCGGCGGGGCCGAACCGGCCCAGGTCGTCGTCAAGGCCGACGACATCGACGCGCCCGCCGCCACCCGGGCCATCGCGGACTTCCGCACCCGGGCCGTCGGTTCGGGCGCCACCAAGGGTCCCGTCGAGCTGACCCTGCACCGCAAGCAGAACGTGGCCGTGCTCTCCGTGCCGCTGGTCGGCGGCTCCGACCAGGGGCGGGCCGAGAAGAGCCTCGCGCTCATCCGCGACGAGGTGCGGCCCGCGACGTTCGGCGAGGTCGACGGCGTCGAGGCGCCCGTGACCGGGCAGGTCGCCGCCTCCAAGGACTTCAACGCGCAGCTGCGCTCGTCTGCGCCGCCCGTCTTCGGCTTCGTCGTCGCCTTCGCGTTCCTCCTGATGCTGCTGTCCTTCCGCTCCCTCGCCATCGCCGTGACCTCGATCCTGCTCAACCTCCTGTCCGTCGGCGCCGCCTACGGCATCCTCGTCATGGTCTTCCAGCACGGCTGGGGCGCGTCGCTCGTCGGCGCGGAGGGCGTGGGCGCGATCGTGGCGTGGCTGCCGCTGTTCCTGTTCGTGATCCTCTTCGGCCTGTCGATGGACTACCACGTGTTCGTGGTGTCCCGGATCCGGGAGGCGCGGATGCAGGGGCGTACGACGAACGACGCGATCGCGCACGGGGTCGTCACGACGGCGGGGGTCGTCACCAGCGCCGCGGTCATCATGGTCGCCGTGTTCGCCATCTTCGGCACGTTGTCCATGCAGTCCATGAAGCAGATGGGGGTCGGGCTCGCGGCCGCGGTGCTCATCGACGCGACCGTGATCCGGGGGGTGTTGCTGCCTGCGGTCATGGCGTTGCTCGGGGAGCGGAACTGGGTGGTGCCGCGGTGGCTGCGCCGGCTGCCTGATCTTGGGCATGAGGAGGCCGGGGGTGGGGGTGTGGCCCTGCCGGGGGCTCTCCCCAAGCCCGCCCCTTCCCGAAACTAGGGGGCTCCGCCCCCTAGGACCCCCTTCTATCCGGCGCTTCGCGCCTCGTCCTCAAACGCCGGACGGGCTGGGATGGAGCGGTGTGAAATCCCTGGCGGCGATGAAGGTCGGGCGGGGTGTCGGGGCCGCGAACGGTTCGGTCAGGGTGTTGTGGACGCTGTTGTAGACGATGAAGACGTTGGAGCGGGGGTACGGCGTGATGTTGCCGTTCGAGCCGTGCATGCAGTTGGAGTCGAAGACGACGGCGCTGCCGGCGGCGCCGGTGAACTGTTCGATGCCCGGGTTCCGCGCCAGTTCCGCCACCGCCGCCTCGTCCGGCATTCCCACGGCGAAGCCGTGCGTACGCAGGGAGTTGAGGTAGTGGTCGCGCGGGGTCTCGCCGACGCAGGGCACGAAGGTGTGGTGCGAGCCCGGGATGATCATGAGGCTGCCGTTGAAGGGCAGGTTCTCGGCCAGGGCGATGGAGACGCTCAGGGCCCGGGGCGCGGGCATGCCGTCCTCGGCGTGCCAGGTCTCGAAGTCGGAGTGCCAGTGGAACGGGCCGCCGCCGAACCCCGGCTTGTAGTTGACCCGGCTCTGGTGGACGTAGACGTCCGAGCCGAGGATCTGGCGGGCCAGGCCGAGGAGCCGGGCATCGCGCACCAGGCGGTCGAACGTCTCGCTGACGCGGTGCACCTCGAAGACCGAGCGCACCTGCCCGGAGCCCTCCTCGAACACGGTCCTGTTGTCGTCCCGCAACCGCGGGTCGGCGGCCAGGGTGGCGATCTCCCGGGTGAGCGCGGTGACCTCCGCGGGCGTCAGCAGGCCCGGCCACGCGTGGAAGCCGTCCCTGTCGTACGCCGCGAGGTCGCGCCCGGCCAGCGGGCCGTCGCCCGCCGACCCCCAGACGACGGGGTCGGTCCGCGGGCGGCTCGCCTCCCTCTGGGGAAGGCGGGTGGGATAGCGGTCGGTCAGATCCGTGGTCATCACGTCGTCTCCTCTGCCCTCGCGTGACAGTGCGGCGCCGGGGCGGGCAGGTCCAGTGCGGGGTTGGCGTCGAAGAATCCGTTGGGCCGCAGCGCGAAGCCGGTGCTCACCACGGGCATCGCCGGCCAGTCCTCGGGGCGTACGACGTGGTGCTCGCCGAAGGTGTGCCAGAGCACCACGTCCGCCTCGCTCAGCGGCCGGTCCTCGCTGACGTAGGCGGGCAGGCCCGCGCCGCCGCGGCTCTGGTACGGGTAGTCGCCCGCCGCGTACAGCTGCCGCGGGTCGTACGCGGTCACCCACAGGTGCCCGTAGATGAACCGCGCCCGGTGCCACTGCTCCGTCTCCGTCGGCTGCAGGGGCAGGAGGCCGGACTCCGGCACGAGCTTGTAGCCGACCGGCTCCCCGAGTCCGTTGCGCACCCGGGGGTTCACCACGTTCCAGAACCGGCCCGCCGCCGCGTGCGCGGTCCGCTGCTGCGCTTCCTTCTCCGAGGCGAGGAGCTTCGCCTCCGTCCGCCAGCCGTTGCCGAGCGGATTGTCCCGTCCCGCCGGGAGGGGGACCGAGTCGACCTCGTACACCGAGTTGAGCTCGCCGTCGACGCCCATGTCGAGCCGCATGCTGAAGAAGTGCTGGTGGTGCGGTCCGTAGAGGCCGGGCGCGACGACGGCTCCCGAGACGGGCCGGTCGCCGGTGAAGGCCCCGGTGGAGATCATGCCGGTGAGCTTCACCTCGAACCTGATGGTGCCGTCGAGGTAGAGGTACCAGAAGTAGCCGTACTGGTAGTTGCCGAGGACGGCGAAGGAGGAGACGACCAGGCGGCGCTGACGCCTCGTCACCACCCGTCCCGTGCGGAAGTCGGTGTGCTTCCAGGCGATGCCGACGTCCTCCTCGTGCATGCAGATGGCGTTCTTCAGGGCGAGGGGGTTCCCGTCCTGGTCGTGGGCCGTCGCGTCGAAGTAGTGGATCTCCCCCAGGCAGTCGCACCCCGGCTCCAGGGAGTTCACCATGAAACCGGCCCCGTACTCGCCCTCGTCGAAGGCCTTCTTGTACCGGTGGCCGAACCCCGGATCGCCGTACGGCGTGTAGATCTCGGCCAGCGCGGCCCGGTGCAGGATGGGGCGGACCCGCCCCTTGTCCTCGTACCCGACCTGGTGCAACACCAGGCCCTCGCGGACGGTGAAGCCGATCCGGAACCGCCACTTCTGCCAGCGGACGGCGTACCCGTCCACCTCGAAGCTCGGGCCTTCCGGCTGGGTGATCGCGATGGGCCGCAGGTCCTCGCGCGGGCGCACGTCGGCGGGCCAGTTGCCCGCCGGGGCGGGAAGGTGCACGTCCGGGTCGTAGTTCCCCGACAGCGGCGGCAGCGGCACCGCCTCGCGGTCGGTGACGTCGAGCACCTCCATGGAGTCGAGGTCGACGAGCGCCACGAGGTTCTCCACGGGGCGCGCGTAGCCGTTGTCGTGGGGGTGCGCGCGGACGAAGGTCAGGGGGCAGGCGAGGCGCCTGGCCGGTTCCGCGGGGGTGTTGGGTTCCGCTGAGGTGCCGGGTTCCGTTCCGGCGTCGGCCGGTTCTCCCGTCGTGTCGTAGGGCCAGGCGTCGATCATCGCCAGGGAGAGGTCCGCCACGCCGCGTCGGCGCATCGCCCGCTGCCAGCGGGGGTCCGCGCGCACGGCCTCGCCGCACCGGGTGAACTCCTCGTCCGTGATGGCGGTCCGCGCGCCCTCGATGTGCTCCCAGCGCGTCACCTCGCCCGCGGTGAGGGAGACGACGGCCTCGTAGGTGCGGCGCTCCTTCCTGTCGCGCAGGACCATGAAGACCTCGCGGGGCGGCGGGTCGTCCCGGCTGCGGTCGAGGAGCCGCCGCTTGTCCGGTTCGCGCAGCGCGATCATCGCGAACCGGAAGTCCGCGGTGACGCCCGGCCGTTCCTTGAGGATCGACACGGCGCGGCGCATCTCGTCGGCGGTGAGCGGTGCCAGGGGATGGGCGCTTCGCGACGGGCTCACGGTGCCTCCCTTCGCACTCGGAGTGCGGTGTCCAGGTCCTTGCCGATCGTCGGCAGTACGTCGGCCCGCGCGTCGTCCAGATAGAAGTGGCCGCCCGGGAAGCGCCGCGAGGCGACCGGCTGCCCGTGCCCGGACGACACCTGCGCCCAGTCCGTCAGGAGGTCGTGCCGGACGGTGGGGTCGGCGTCGCCCACGTACACGGCGAGGGGGCAGGTGAGGAGCGCGCCCCGCCGGTGCACGTAGGTCTCGGCGACGCTGTAGTCCGCGCGCAGCCGCGGCAGCACGACGCGCAGCAGTTCGGGCTCGCGCAGGACGTCCGCGGACGTGCCGCCGAGGCGGAGGACCTCGCGCAGGAACGCGTCGTCCGGGAGCAGATGGCGGTCCCGTGAGTTCTCGGCCACGCGGTGGGGCGGTTCGCTGCCGGACGCGATGACGATCGCGGGCGCCCGGCCCCGGCGCTGCATCTCCCGCGCCGTCTCGTACGCGACGATCGCGCCGAGGCTGTGCCCGAACAGGGCGTACGGGACCGGGTCCTGGCCGTCGTCGAGGCCGGCGAGCCGCTGCGCCACGTCGGCCACCAGGGCGTCCATGTCCCACAGCGGCGGCTCCCGCACCCTGCCGTCGCGGCCCGCGAGTTCGACGGGGACGACCTCGATGTCCGGTGCCAGGGCCGCCGACCACGAGCGGTAGATTCCGGCGGCGCCGCCCGCGTGCGGCAGGCAGACGAGGCGGGCCCGGCGGGCGGCGGCGGCCTCACGCACGACGGCCCCGCTCCGGGCCATCCCCGCCGTCAGCATGGCCGCCGCCACCGTCGCCCAGCGCTTGGGCGAGCCCTTCGACCGTGGGCGCGGCGAGGAAGGTCTCCAGGTCGACGCGCACCCCGAGCTCGTCCCGCACCCGGGTGACGTAGCGCGCCGCGTGCAGCGAGCTCCCCCCGGCGGCGAAGAAATCCTCGGCGGGGCCGACGTGCTCCACCCCGAGGACCCGGGCGGCCAGTAGCGCCAACTCCCCCTCCAGGGCAAAGAGTTGACCGGTCCGATCTCCGTCCTCATGGCCGTGGCTGCCGTCGCCCGGGTAGCGGGGCGGGGTGGGCAGCGCCTCGTGGTCGACCTTGCCGTTGGGGGTCAGCGGCACGGCGGTGAGGAAGGCGATACCCGTGGGCACCATGTAGTGCGGCAGCGTCCGACGCAGCTGGTCCCGGAGCAGGCCCGCGTCGGGAGCGTCGGCCCCGGCCGGGACCACATACGCGTCGATGCGCCCCGCGGCCGCCCGGACCACCGCCCTGCGCACCTCGGGCCGCCGTTCCAGCGCGTCGCGGATCTCGCCCAGCTCGATCCGGTGGCCGCGTACCTTGACCTGGTCGTCGTGGCGGCCCAGGAAGTCGAGGGCGCCGTCCGGGCGCAGCCGCACCATGTCACCCGTCCGGTACATCCGCGCCCCGGGCTCGGCCGTGAACGGGTCGGGCAGGAAGCGCTCGGCGGTCAGGGCGGGCCGGTGCCGGTAGCCGCGGGCGACCCCGGCACCCGCGACGTACAGCTCCCCCTGGAAGCCGACCGGGACGGGCGCCCCCGCCTCGTCGAGCACGTGGATGCGGACGTTCCCGAGCGGCCTGCCGATGGGCACCGCCGCCCGGGCGTCCCGCGGGCCGCAGCGCCAGTGGGTGACGTCGATGGCGCACTCGGTGGGTCCGTAGAGGTTGTGCAGGACGGCGTGGGTTCCCGAGCGGTGCAGGCGCCCGACGAGGCTCGGCGGGAGCGTCTCGCCGCCGCAGAAGATGTGCCGCAGGCCGCGCACGTCGGCGAGGCCCGGCTCCTTCTCGTCCAGGAGCAGGTCGAGGACGGAGGGCACGCAGGTGAAGGCGGTCACTCCCGTCTCCACCATCGTCTCCAGGAGGGCGCGCGGATCGGCCGCCGCCCGCGGGGGTGCGAGCACCAGGCTCGCGCCCGACATCAGGGGCGCGAAGATCTCCCAGATGGAGGCGTCGAAGCCGAGCGCGGTCTGCTGGAGCACCGCGTCCCGCGGGCCCAGCGGGAACGTGCCCGCGTCCCAGTGCATCCGGTTGACGAGGTTCCTGTGCTCGACCTCGACGCCCTTGGGCGTGCCGGTGGATCCGGAGGTGTAGACGAGGTACGCGAGGTCGCGGGGCCCGGCCCGCGGCGGCAGCCGGTCGGAAGGCTGCCGGTCGACCAGCGGGCGCAGGCCGTCGACGGGCAGCACCGGCACGGAGACCTCGCCGAGCCGCGCGCGCAGCCCTTCCTGGGTGAGCACCGCGACCGCGCCGCTGTCGCGCAGCACGAACGCCGAGCGCTCGGGCGGATGCTCCGGGTCGAGGAACAGGCAGGCGCCGGAGGCCTTGAGCACGGCCAGCGTGGCGACGATCGCGTCGGGGCCGCGCTCCATGCAGATCGCGACCGGGGAGTTCGCGCCGGTTCCGTTCGCGCCGGTTCCGTGCGCGCGCAGCACGTGCGCGAGCCGGTTGGCCCGAGCCTCCAGTTCCCGGTACGTCAGGACGGTCGACGCGGACCGCAGCGCCGTGCGGTCCGGGTGGCGCGCGGCGGCCCGCTCGAAGAGGTGGTGCAGGCCGTCGCCTTGGGGGTACGAGGCCGCCGTGTCGTTCACCGCCGCGGGCACCCTCTTGTCCAGGAGCTCCCGGTGCTGCTGGAGCGCGACGGCTCCGTCCGTGGCGGGGCCGGGCTCCCACAGGGAGCGGGGCTCGGCGCTCGTGGCGGCGGACCACTCCACAGGGCCGTGCCCCGCCGCGCTCACGGGCCCGCCGCGCGCCTCCTCCACCAAGAGGCGCTGGTAGCACCTCGCCGAGAGGGCCCGGCCCGCGAGCCCGGACGCGCCGGACACGTGCAGGGCATGGTCGACGCACTCCCGCACCAGTGGCCGGACGGCTTCCTGGAGGGCGTCGGCGGCGGCCTGGACGTCCGCGGTCCGTGCCGCCGTGGTCCCGGTGGCGCCCGTCGCCACGCTGTCGAGGCGCAGCAGTTGGGCGTGGACCTCCAGGCGCAGCCCCTCCAGGCGTGCGCGCTGCGCGGCGAGGGGGAAGCCGACGGCCTGGTACGTGCCGATGAGCTTCCCGAACTGCCGCCGCTGTCCGGCCCGGTCCACGGCGGACCGGACCGCGGTGCGGCCGAGGCCGAGGAGGTAGGCGCTCCGCAGCAGCGCCGCCGCGGCCCACAGCGGTCCCGCGGGCAGCCAGGGCCCTTGGGGCGGGTCCGCGCGCAGCCGCACCTCGACCATCCTTCCGCCCGGGGTGGTGCGCGCCTTCGCCCACAGCTCTTCGGTGGGGAGGGCGCGGACTCCGGTCGGCGGTCCGTCAGGCGGTCCGTCGGCCGGTCCGTCGGCCGGTCCGTGAGCTGGACCGTCGGCCGGTCCGTCCGGTGGTCCTGCCAGGAGTACGACGTCGGGGAGCCGTTCGGTGAAGCACGCGACGCCACGCCCTGTGGACCGGGGCGATACGGGGATTCCGGCCGTCAACTCGCCTTCGAGAAGCGGCTTCAGGGATTCGGGGAGCGTGGTGGCGAACCAGGGCGCGGCAAGCACGGTGTCGAGTACGTCGCCGGGTTGCAGCGCCCGCCCCAGCTCCGCGGCGAGCAGCCCGGCCTCGTACCACCCCAGGCCCATGCCGCCCTGGCCGACGGGCACGCAGAGGCCGTTCCAGCCGTCGCGGGCCATGACGCGCCGCGCCCGGACCACCGCCGGCTCGCCGTCGGCACCGGTCTCCCCGTCGGCACCGGCCGCGCCGTCCGTGCCCTCGGCGCCCGAGGACCAGGTGTCGGCGAAGTCCCGCGCGAGCTGCTGCCTCCATACGGTGGGAACGGGCATGTCAGAACTCCTCCCAGGGGTCGCCGCCGTCCAGCAGCTCCGTGGCGACCGTGGTCAGCAGCACCTCGGACGTACCGGCCGCGAGGGTGAGGCCCGGCGCCTCGCGCACGGCGAGGGCCAGATCGGGGAAGTGCGCGTCGCTGTCCGGTGGATCCGGTGCGGGGCCGAGGAGCTCCCAGGCCAACCGCGCCACCTTCTGGGCGAGTTCACTGGCCCACCACTTGGCTCCCGCGGCCGCGGCGGCGTTCGGGCGCCCCTGGTCGACGTCCCGCACGGCCCGCCAGGACAGCAGGCGGGCGGCCTGGATCTCGGCGTCCAGGCGGCGCAGGCCGTGCTGGCGGCAGGCCTCGTCGAGGCGGCCGCGCGCCCGGAGCCCCGCCGACAGCTGGTCGAACCAGCGCCTGGCGCGGCCCGCGAAGTTGATGCCGGTGCGTTCGAGGCCGAGCGCGGTGGTGAGCAGCGACCAGCCCTGCCCGGGGCGCCCCACCAGGGCGTCGCCCGGCAACCGCACGTCGCGCAGCCGCACCCGGAAGAGCCGCTCGTGATTGATGGTGTCGATCGGCTCGACGCGCACACCGGGGTCGTCGAGCGGCACGATGAACAGGCCGATGTCGGCGAACCTGGCGCCGTCGCCACCGCCACCGCTGCCGTAGCTGTTTCCGCTGACCCTGCCGATCCCGCTGCCGTTCCCGCTGCCGTTCCCGTTCCCGCTGCCGTTTCCGCTGCCGCCTTCGACGCGCGCGGCCAGGATGCCGTATTCGGCGAGCGACGTCCGCGCGTTCCAGGCCTTGGTGCCGTTCAGGCGCCACCCGCCGGGCACCGCGGCGGCCCGCGACGCCATCCCGCCGAGGTCGCTGCCGACGTCGGGCTCCGTATAGAGCACGGAGAAGACCGTGGCGCCCCGGGCCATCCCCGGCAGGTACCGGCCGCACTGCTCGGCCGTGCCCGCCATGAGCAGGGTGGCCCCGGCGTTGTCGATCGTGTTCACCCGCACGCTGTCGGGAATCCCGTGCAGGGCGAGCTCCTCGGCGATCGTCGCCGAGGCGTACGCGCTGAAGTCGAGGCCGCCGTAGCGGTGCGGCCAGTGCGGGGCGAGCCAGCCGCGCTCGCCGAGCGCCCGGTAGATCGATGATGGGTGCGGGCACTCACCGGCGTCCGCCGCCCATACCCGCGTCAGTTCTTCATGGACGAAGGGCGTGGCGAAGAGTTCACGTATGGATGCGCGTAAGTCCGCCTCGCCGGCCGTTGCCGAGTTCCCCATGCAAGCCCCATTGGTTGCCTTGGCGTCTCTGGCAACTCCCTTGCCTCACACGAGAGTTGAAGACCGAACAGTCACCGACGCCAACGCATTTCATGGGAACACTTGTCTGCAGATCGCTGTCAAGGAAGGGGCTCAGGGGCGGTCGGGTTTCGGCCAGCGACGGGCCGCCCCTGTCCGGCGACCAGGGTGTCGAGCCGGGCCAGCGCCGCGGCGATCGCGGGGTGGTGCCGACTGCCGCTCCGTATGACGCTGAGGAACCGGCGGGACGGCTGGGCCGTGCCGGTCAGCGGCGTGCGCACCAGGTCGAGGCGCGGGGGCAGCTGGGCCGCGTGCGGCACGAGCGCGATGCCCAGACCGTGGGCCACGAGCGCGGCGACCACGGTCCACTCGATGGCCTGGTGGACGATGTCGGGGGTGAAGCCCGCGCTGTTGCAGGCGGCGAGGACCACGTGGCGCGCCGAGCTGCCGGGTGTCCCCACGATCCAGGGCTCGTGCACCAGGTCCTGGAGCGTCACCGCGGTGCGGTCCGCCAGCGGGTGGCCGCCGGGCGTGAGCAGGTCGAAGGGGTCGTCGAGCAGGGGCTGCTGCTCGAAACGGCCGTCGCCGAACGGCGGGTTGTCCGCGGTCGCCTCGACGATCGCGAGGTCGGCGTCGCCGGAGAAGAGCAGGTCGAAGCAGTCCCGTGGCTCCGACTCGCGCACCTGGACCGTCAGGTCGGGCCACTCCCCCATCAGCCGCGCCGCGAGGGGGGCGAGCAGCACGGAGACGGCGGTGGGGAAGCCCGCGAGGCGAAGCACTCCCCGCGGCGCCGCGCTCGCCGTGGCGTGCAGTCCCGCCTCGGCCCGCTGCCAGTAGTGCTCCATGCGGTCGGCGTGGCGCAGCAGGACCCGGGCCGCCGGGGCGAGGCGCACGCGGCGCCCGTGCGGCTCCAGGAGCGGCAGGCCCAGATCCCGGCTGAGCCTGCGCACTTGCTGCGAGGCCGCGGACGGCGACAGGTGGAGCGCCTCGGCGGCGGCGGTGACGGTGCCGTAGTGGGCGATCGCGCGCAGCACGGCGAGTCGGCGTAAATCAATCACCGCTCCATCATGAAGGCGGCGCGCACCATGAAGGCCGTGTGCACGGTGCCGTGCAGAAATCGAACCTGGACTCGTACGGTTCGGGGCACCGAGACTCGTGCCATGTCTGCCTTGTCTACGTGCCCGTATTGCGGCTGGCCGGACGAGAAGCCGGTGCAGACGCTCTCCCGGCACCGCGTCGGCGAGGGCGTCACCGTCTGGACCCGCTGCGCCTGCGGCTCGTTGCAGGCCAGGCAGCTGACGGTGGGTTCGGTGGTGATCACGCTGCGCGGCCCGCCCACCGGCTCCGGTCCGCACGACAGCTGAGCCGATGAGGCCGACGGGGGGAACGGAGCGGTGCTGCGGGGGAACGTCCGGCGCGGTCCGGGGCGCCTGACGCCCGGCGCCGCGGGGAGCTGCATGGTCGTCTGCAGCGCCCTCGCGATGCAGGGCAGTCAGGCCGTGGCCAAACTCGCGTTCGTCATGGCCGCGCCCGTGGTCGTCACGGCGTTGAGGTTCGCCTTCGGCGCGGGTGTGCTGTGGGCGCTGTGGCGGCCGCGGCCGCCGTCCGGCCGGTCGTCGGTGTTCCTGGTGCTCGGCCTGGGCACCGCGCTCGCCGGGGCGAGCGTCACCATCTACGAGGCCTTCGACCGGCTCCCCCTGGGCCTCGCGGTCACCTTGCAGTCGCTCGGCGCGCTGCTGGTCTCCCTGCTGGGCGCGCGCCGTGCCCGGCACGTGCTGTGGGCGCTGCTCGCCGCGGGCGGTGTCGTCCTCATCAACTACCGTCCGGGCGGCGCCCTGTCCGGCGCGGGCATCGCCCTCGCCCTCGGCTCGGCGGCCTGCTGGGCGGCGTACATCCTGCTCAGCGCCCGGGTGGGCGCCCGCACCACGGGTGGCGGCGCCCTTGCCCTGGCGAGCGCGTGGGCGGCGCTGCTCACGATCCCGTACGCCCTCGTCGTGCAGCCCGGGGCCTTCCTCGATGTGCGGGTGCTCGCGGCGGGGCTCGCCGTGGCGGTGCTCAGCACGGTCGTGGCCAACTCCCTGGAGCTCCAGGCGCTGCGGCGCATCCCGCCCCGCGCCTTCGGCGTCCTGGTGAGCCTCGAGCCGGCCATGGCCGCGCTGCTCGGCCTGCTCGTCCTCGGTGAGCGCCTCACACCGGCCCAGTGGGTCGCGACGGCCGTCATCGTCACCGCTTCCGTCGGGGTGACGCTCGACACCGCGGACCGAGGGAGCGGGCCGGGGGCCTCGGGCGGCGACGGAGTGCCTACGCCACCGCCGCGGCCTTCCGCTCCTCGAAGGAGTCGATCGTCCGTGTGAAGTCCCGCGTGGACAGCAGCAGCTTGTAGACGATGGCCAGCTCGAAGACGAGAAGCAGCGCGCCGGAGACGATGGTCGCCGGGATGACCGCGTCGATGAGCGGGCCGATGATGAAGACGCCCATCTGGAACTCGACGCCGCTCACGAGGTGCGTACGGATGCGGTGCCGCAGCAGGAAGGAGCGCGCCCGCAGGTACGCGGGGAAGCGGCTGCGGAACTCCTGGTGCAGGTCGACGACTTGGGGAGCGCGGCGCGTACCGCCCGGGGCGTGCTCGGTGCCGCCCGGGGCGTTCTCGGCGCTGCCCGGGGCTGCGTACGAGGCGTCGCCGCCCGCGCCAGTGCCGTCCGCCGCGTACTCAGCACCGCCCTGCGCGTACACCGTGCCGTCCGTCGCCCGCTCCGCGCCCTCCGCGGCCTTGGCCAGGTCCCGCTCCACGTCCGCTTCCGGGTTGTCCCGCAGCAGGTCCTCCATGAAGGCGAGCTCGGCCTGGTTCTCGGCGCGCCGGGCGGCCTTCATGCGGGCCTTGATCTGCTTGCGCATAGCGTGCCGGATCTTGAAGATCTCCAGCGAGTTGATGTAGCGCAGCGTGTCGAGGCCGACGACGGCGAGGGCGAGCCAGATGTAGGTCACGTCGTCCGTGCGGGCGTACTGACCGCCCATCAGCGCGACCCCGCACACCATCACGCGGATGCGGTCGAAGACGAAGTCGAGCCACGCGCCGAACACCGAGCCGGTGCCGGTCAGGCGCGCGACCTTGCCGTCCATGCAGTCAAGGATGAAGCTCAGGTGGTAGATCACCGCGCCGAGCACCAGCCAGCCCCAGTCGCCGAACGCGAAGCACACCGAGGAGCCGAGCCCGAGCAGGAAGGCGCCCCAGGTGATCTGGTTGGGCGTGATGCGCGTGCGCAGCGCGGTCTGGCGGACGAGCGGCGTGGCGACGGGGTCCACGAGCAGCACCGTCCACCACGCGTCGCGCTTCTTCTGGGTGATGCGGCGCACCTCGGCGAGGGGCGGTATCTCCCGCGGGGCCGCGGGCCCTGCGGGCTTCCGCGGCGGTGTGGGCTGCTCTCGCAAGGTCTCTTGGGACATGACACAACTTCCTGGCGTTCGGCTGGAGTTCACCTCACGCTAGAAAGCGCTTAAGGGCAGGTACAAGAAGCTCCGGGGGCAACCTTTGGCCGGGGGTAAGGGTCCCACCAGTGGGCCGAGTCGATAGGGCACCCAGGACGCCCGCGCGTTATCCGAGCGTTACCCAATGACCCGGCCGTTACCGAATGGCCTCACAGAGTGTTACGTCAGGCCGCGTCGGCGGACCCCGGGATCCTGCCCAGAAACCCCCAACTCACCTTGAAGTACCACCAAACGGTCATGTGTCCGCACACCCCACCTTCACGCCTCGGGCACGCCGCGCCCGCGCAATCTCCTCCTCGATGAGGTCGGCCGCCCGCCGCGTACCGCCCTCCCCCGCCATGCCGTCCCGCACCTCCGCGAGCCTGCGCGCCACTTCGGGGTCGTCGACGAGCGCGAGCACCGCCGCGCGCAGCGTCCGGGCGTCCGCCTCCTCCATCGGCACGTGGCGGGCGACACCGAGCGCCTGGAGCACGTCGGCGTTGCCGAACTGGTCGACGGCCTGCGGCACGGCGACCATCGGCGTCCCGGTGGCGAGGCCCTCCTGGCTGCCGCCCGCGCCCGCGTGCGTGATGAAGGCGTCGGCCTGCTTCAGGATCGCCAGCTGCGGCACCCAGTTGCACACCTCGATGTTCGCGGGTACGTCACCGAGCTCACCCGCGTCGACGTGCTTGCCGACCTGGAGCACCACGTGCCAGCCCGGCAGGTCACCGAAGGCCTTGACGCACTCGCGGTAGAAGCCGGGCTGCTTGGTGAACGACGAGCCGAGCGACACCAGGAGCACCTTGTCCGCGTCCGCCGGGCGCTCCCAGTCGCCCTGCGCGGCCCGGTCGCCCTGGCAGGCGCCGACGAAGGTGTGCACGCTCTCGTCGACCCGGTCGGCGTTCGGCTGGAGCGCCTTGGGGATCAGGACGAGGGAGCGCGGCGGGCGGCCGACGAAGGGGTCGGGGTGCTGGTCGATCCCGTTCTCCTTCAGCCAGGACGCGAAGAGGGCGTAGTACGCCTGCCCGCGCTCGGTGCGCTTCGGCTCCGCCCACATCGGCTCGGCGACCTCTTCCTCGTACCCCTCCCAGGCCACCAGGTTCGGCGAGAGGGAGACCTCGGGGACGCCCCAGCGGCGGGCGAGGACCCGGGCCGGGTACGAGGTGATGTCGTGCAGGACGATGTCGGGCTCGTCACCCTCGTACGCCGCGGCCAGCTGCGGCAGGGCCTGGATCGCGTCGTTCAGGAACGGCTCGACGTTGTCGAGGAGGGTCGTGCCCCAGGCCTCGGGGTCGGCGTCCGGGCCGGGGAGCGTGGTGCGGTAGAGCACCGGCTCCGCGCCGGTCTCGGCGACCTTGTCCGCGAAGGCGCCCGGGATCGCGTACGTGACGCGGTGGCCGCGGGCGACGAGCTCCCGGATCACTTCGAGGCTCGGGTTCACGTGCCCGTGGGCGGCGATGGAGAACATGGCGATGTGGGCACGCTCGCGTGTGGTCATGCCCCGACCCTAGGCGAGACGAAACGTCTCGTGCAAGTTCTTTTACGCCTCCCGGTTCACCCCTGCCCGGGCGTCTCCGCCGGACCCTCGGCCGCCCCCGCGTTGTACCGCAGCAGGTAGTCCGCGAACCGCTCCAGATCCGGCCCGTCCCAGTCGGCAAGCCGCTCCCGGAAGGCCACCCGGCGGCTGTCCGTGACCTGCGCGAGGACCCCGGCGCCCCGCTCGGTCAGGTGCAGCACGTGCACCCGGTGGTCGTCCGGGTCCAGGCGGCGCTCGACGAGGCCCGCCTTCTCGAGGGTCACGACCTGTCTGCTGATGGTCGACTTGTCGAGCGTGTAGTGCGCGGCGAGGTCCGTGGCCCGGCAGCCCTGCTGATACTCCAGGTGACTCAGGAGCGTGAAGGACACCAGCGAGAGCTCGGGGTGCATGCGTGCGGCGGTGGCGCGCGCCCGCCGCGCGAAGGCGGTCATCTCGCGCTGGATGATCTCGATCGACTCGTCCCGGTCCGGCACCCGCTCGGCCACGGCGACTCCTCCTCGTTTCCCCTCCCCGACCAATGGTTGTACAGTACAACATTGAGTGAGAGTTGTATATGCCAACCATCTGGAGAGGCTTCGATGACGGCCACCGCCACCCCGGCACCAGCACGCGGACTCCGCGGTCACGTCCGCGGTCCCCTGGGCCACGTACTCGTCCATCTGGTGACCCCGCTGCTGATGTGCCTGGGCATGGGCCTGGCCTACATGAGCGCGTTCGTCACCCCCGAGCCGCACGACATGCCGGTCGCCGTCGTCGGCACCGACGCCCGCGCCCATGACGTCGCCGAGGCCGTGCAGGACAAGGCGGGCGACGCCCTCGACGTACGGACCCTGCCCTCGCGCGCCGCGGCCGTGCACGAGCTGAAGTCCCTCGACATATCCGGCGCCTACCTCCCGGACCCCAAGACCCCCGAACTCCTCGTGGCCTCCGCGGGCTCCGACATGAGCGCGCTCGCCGCCGAGAAGGTCTTCACGCCGGTCGCGGCCCAGCAGGGCACGCCCCTGAAGGTCACCAACGTGGCGCCGCCGGTCTCCGACGACCCCACGGGGCAGGGCCTGTTCTTCCTGCTCGTCGCGGTGAGCATCGGCTCGTACGCCTCCGTCGCGGCGCTCGGCGCCGCAGGGGCCGCCCTGCGGATGCGGGCGCGGGCGGGGCTCGCCGTCGGCGTCTCGTTCGCCGTGAGCCTGATCGGCGCGGCGCTCGCCGGGCCCGTCTTCCACCTCGCGCACCACGGCCTGTGGGGCGTGTGGGCGATGTCCTGGCTGTACTCGGCGGGGATCCTGCTCATCGGCGTCGGTCTGCACACGTTCCTGAAGCGGTGGACGACGCTCGCGATGATGGTCCTCTTCGTGATGCTCAACTTCACCAGCTCCGGCGGCCTCTTCCGGCCCGAGCTCCAGAACGGCTTCTACGGCTCGCTGCACTCCTTCTGGAACGGCGCGGGCTTCGTCGAGGGCGTCCGGGCGCACCTGTACTTCGACGGGCACGACGTCGGGCGGGCCGTCGTGACCCTGGTGGCGTGGCTGGCGGTGGGCGTGCTGCTCACGGCGGTGGCCGGTCTTGTGGAGCGGCGGCGGGCCGCGGTGGCCGCCGCCCCTGCGGTGACGGCGGCCGCCGAGGAGGAGGAGGAGATGGAGGAGTCGGTCGGCGTGTGAGGGCGGTCAGCGCTGGTAGCGCTTGAGCACCAGGTTCCCGTCCTTGACGAGGCGTTTCCTCAGCTCGTCCAGGCCGATCGCGCCGCTGTAGTACTCCTGGAGCGCCGGGGTGGCGATCTTGTCCATCCACTCCGGGTAGCCGCGCACAGACTGGGCGGGCGCCGGGCGGAGGTGCCGGGCGAGGGCCGTGCCCGTATCCCAGTCGTCCTTCTTCGTGCGCAGCGCCGGGTCCTTGAGCGCCTGGGTGCCGGTGGGCAGCATCCAGTCACCGCGCGCGAGCCGCACCATGTTGGCGGGCCGCAGGAAGAAGTCGATGAACGCGGCCGCCTCCTTCTTGTGCGGGCTGTCCTCGGCGACGGACAGGGTCTGCGGGCTCACCCCCTGGGCGAGCCCGTCCGCGCCCGCGGGCGCGGGCAGGACCTGCCAGTCGAAGCCCTTCGGCGCCTGCTGCACGATCTGCTGCCGGTACGAGAACCCGAGCGGCACCATCGCGTACTTGCCGCCGAAGAAGCCGGGCAGCGTGTCCGAGCCGCCCATGCCGAGCGTCGCCCCTGACGCGCTGTCGTCCACGTTGACCTGGTCGTGGACGGTGCGCGGCACCACCGCGTCGGCGTCCTCGAAGCGGATCTCGGCCTTGCCGTCGGCGCGCCGGTGGAACAGCTTGCCGCCCGCCGAGAGCGACAGGTTGAGCGTCGCCGACACCGGCTCCTTCAGCGGCCAGGCGACGCCGAACCTGCCCTTGCCGTCGCCCAGTTCCCTCGTGACCGAGCGGAACTCCGCCCAGCTCCACGGCTTGTCCGGGGTCGGGATCCGCACCCCGGACTTCTTCAGCCACGAGGCGTTGGCGATCAGCACCCGCGGCTCCTGGAGGAACGGCACGCCGTAGACCTTGCCGCCGAAGGTCGCGGTGTCCCAGCTGGACCGCGGGATGTCCGCCCGCAGGCGCCGCGGCAGCAGCTCGCCGAGGTCCGCGAGATAGCCGCCGTACGCGAAGTCCGCGAGGTCGTCGGACGCGTCATGGATGATGTCCGGCGCCTCGCCGCCCTCGAACGAGGTCAGGAGCTGGTCGTGGACGCTGGTCCAACTCCCTTGTACGTACTCGACCTTGACGTCCGGGTGCGTGGCGTTCCACTCCTGCACCAGCTCCTTGTTGGCCGCGACCGACTCCTGCTGCCAGGCCAGGGACTGGAAGCGCAGGGTGACCCGGCCGCCGGAGTCGTCGCCGCCGTCGGAGCAGCCCGCGAGCAGCAGGGTGAGCGCGGCGGCCACGGCTCCCAGTACCCGTACGCGGGACATCACTTCACCGCCCCGGCCAGCATGCCGCCCGTGATCCGCTTCTGGATGAGCGCGAAGATCACGAGTGAGGGGAGCGTCGCGAGGAACGCCGCGGCGGCGAGCGGGCCGAGGTCGGCCACGCCCTCCGCGCCGAGGAAGTGCGTGAGGACGACCGGCAACGTCTGTTTCTCCGGGGTCTTGAGCAGCACGAGCGCGAAGAAGAACTCGTTCCACGCGGTGATGAACGCGAACAGGGCCGTCGCCACGATGCCCGGCGCGAGCAGCGGCGCGGTCACCGAGACCAGGGTGCGCAGCCTGCCCGCTCCGTCCACGGCCGCGGCCTCCTCCAGCTCGGCCGGCACCGCACGCACGTATCCGACGAGCATCCACAGCGCGAACGGCAGCGCCCACACCACGTACACCATGATCAGGCCCGGCAGCGAGTCGATCAGGCGCAGGTTCTTCAGGACGAGGAACAGCGGGATGATCACCAGGACGAACGGGAAGGCCTGGCTGACCACGACCCAGCCGGTCGCCGCCCGCGCGAGCAGGGTGCGGTGGCGCGCCATGACGTACGCCATGGGGGTCGCGATGACGACGGCGATCAGGGCCGCGCTCAGCGCCGCGACCAGGGAGTTGCCCGCGGCCTCCAGAAGCGGCTGCTCGTCGAACGCCTGGCGGTAGTTGGCGAGCGTCGGATCCTCGGGGATCCAGGTGGGGTGCAGGCTGCCGAGCTCGCGCGCCGGTTTGAAGGACGTGGAGATCAGCCACAGGAACGGGAACGCGAGGAAGACGAGGTACGCGAGCAGCGCCAGGTACTGCCCCCCGCGCGCCACCCTGCTGGTCCGTGAGGTCATCGCTCGTCGGCTCCCCTCAGTCGGCCGGCGAGATACACGGCGAGCAGCACCGAGATCACGGCGACCATGACGCAGCCCATCGCCGCCGCGTAGCCGAACTGGCCGTAGCGGAACGCCTCTTCGTACGCGAACAGCATGGGGAGCCTGGTCCGGCCGCCCGGACCGCCGTTGGTCAGGACGTAGACCAGGGCGAAGGAGTTGAAGTTCCAGATGAAGTTGAGCGCCGTGATCGCGAGGGCGATCGGGCGCAAGGCGGGCCAGGTCACGGTCCAGAAGCGGCGCCAGGCGCCCGCGCCGTCCATCTCGGCGGCCTCGTGCAGCTCCCGCGGCACGTTCTGGAGCCCGGCGAGCAGCGCCACCGTGGTCTGCGGCATGCCCGCCCAGACGCCGACGACGATGACGGCGGGCAGCGCCGTGCCGATGCCCGTCAACCAGTCGCGGCCGTCGCCCAGGCCCAGATCGCGCAGGGTCTCGTTCAGAATCCCCGCATCTGGGTTGTACACGAGCCGCCACATGATGCCGACGACGACCTCCGGCATCGCCCACGGGATGATCGCGAGCGACCGCGCCAGCCACCGGAAGCGCAGATTCTGATTCAGCAGGAGCGCGAGCCCGAGCGCCAGCAGGAACTGCGGCACCGTCACCCCGACCGCCCAGAGCAGACCGATGCGGAACGAGTCCCAGAAGAGCGTGTCGTGGCGCAGGTCCTGGAAGTTGAGGAGCCCGATCCACTCGGTGGGCTCGGTGCGGCCCGACTGGGAGTCGGTGAAGGCGAGCGCGATGCCGTAGAGCAGCGGGCCGACGCTGAGGACCAGGATCGGCAGGAGCGCGGGCAGGACCAGGAACCAGGCGCCTTGGTCCCTCACCCGGCCGGGCGCCCGGCCCCGGCGCCCGCCGGGTCTGCCGGGTTCGCCGGACCGCTTCGACGCGGTCGCCAATGTCACGAAATCGGCTCCTTTGGGCGGCTGATTGGGGTTTGGCCGCCCAGGCGGCCTCCGTCATCGTGCTGACGCGGCAGCGGTACGTCAAGCGGCCGCGCACGCCGAAAGTCCGGCTGGCCTGTGCGAATGCGACACTTGCCGCGCGGCGGGAGGACCGGCCGCCGGATGCGGCACAGGGTGCGGGAGGCAATCGATGGACGAGGCACGGGCGCGCGAGGTCCTGGACGCGGCGGGGCTCGCGGGGGACGGCGCGGAGCTGCTCGCCCTGGGCGAGAACGCGGTGTTCGCCGTGGGCGAGCTCGTCGTGAAGGTGGGGCGGGCGGCGCCGGAACTCCTCGACCGGGCCCGCCGTGAGCTCGCCGTCGCCGAGTGGCTGCGGACGTCCGGGGTGCCGGCCGTGCGGGCCGCCGAGCCCAAGCCGTGGTTCGTCGCCGGTCATCCGGTGACCCTCTGGCACCGGCTCCCCCAGGCCGCGCGGCCCACGCGGCCCGGCGACTTGGCCGAACTGCTGCGGCTCGTGCACGCCCTTCCCGCCCCTTCCTTCCCGCTGCCGCGGCGTGAGCTGCTCGGGGGTGTCGAGCGGTGGCTGCGGCTGGCCGGCGACGCGATCGATCCCGCTGACGCGGACTATCTCCGGGAGCGGCGTGACGGCTTCGCCGCCGCCGCGGCCGCGCTCGTTCCCCGGCTCGCGCCGGGGCCCATCCACGGGGACGCGCTGCCCCGGAACGTCCTCGTCGGCCCTGACGGGCCCGTGCTGGTGGACCTGGAGACCTTCTCCTCCGATCTGCGCGAGCACGATCTGGTCGTCATGGCGCTCTCCCACGATCGGTACGGGCTCGGGGGCGAGGCCTATGACGAGTTCGTGCGGGGGTACGGGTGGGATGTGCGGGAGTGGGAGGGGTGTGAGGTGTTGCGGGGGGCTCGGGAGACGGCGAGCTGCGCGTGGGTTGCGCAGCATGCTCCCGGGAATCCCCAGGCGTTGGCCGAATTCCGCCGGAGGGTGGGGTCGTTGCGGGAGGGGGATGCGGGGGTTCGCTGGTATCCGTTCTAGGGCGCCGGTCCGTCGCGGTGGCGCCCCAGACCCGCCCCTTCCCGAACTGGGGGCTCCGCCCCCAGACCCCC